>NZ_PDGW01000027.1:0-448 GCF_014335015.1 Corynebacterium sp. LK31
CCATGACTATTAGCCACGAGTCGATTTACCAGGCCCTTTACGTACAAGGGGCAGGCAGCTTGCGCAAAGAACTTGTGTTTGAAAAGTCCTGCCGGACTACCCGGCCAGGGCGTAAACCCCGCTCGCTTCTCGCAGGGGTGCCCAAGCCACGTGGAAAACGCTGGACTCATGATGCCAATATTTCACTTCGCCCAGCCGAAGCCAATGATCGTGCGGTACCCGGTCATTGGGAAGGCGATTTGATTATTGGCGCAGATGGCACCAGTGCTTTAGCGACATTGGTGGAACGCCGCAGCAGGTTTGTGCTGCTCGGCAGACTCGGCACTGACCATACTGCCGCCAGTGTCAATGAGGTGATGGTACGGATGATTCGTCGGCTCAAAGAGTCGATGGACACCACGATTTCGACGTTGACCTGGGATCAGGGAGTGGAGTTTGCCAAACACAC
>NZ_PDGW01000028.1:0-303 GCF_014335015.1 Corynebacterium sp. LK31
CGCCAACACGAGATACATCACCAGGTGTTATCCGACTGCGGGTATTCATAGTGGTTAAACTAGCCCGCCGGTTATACACCGTGGTTGTGCACACCCCAGCCTGCGCGGCAATCTCGGCAACACTATATGAGCCGGCCATAAGCATCTCGTAGATCACGCGATGCTTATGCATCATCGAGACCTTCGGGTAGTGCGATTGGTGCTGGATCTCAATTCCGGCTTGTCGCGCCCACCGCCTGACAGTTGGTGAGGGAATCGCTAAATCGCGCCCAACTGCGCTTGCTGATGCCCCGTTGGCGATGT
>NZ_PDGW01000024.1:0-264888 GCF_014335015.1 Corynebacterium sp. LK31
CCCGAAAAATGGCTTGAAAGTGTCATAAACTCAGACAGTTTCACATTTGCAGCCCCTGAGTTTTCGGGTTGACAGTTTTGCCACGTAACCCCGTAACCCCGGGCTGTGGTGCTGCCGCGGTTGGGGTCTGACTAGTCGCTATCTTGAGAGTCAGACACGCTCTTTGGCTATCAACCCTGAACGGCGGCGAAAAGTAGGCCCAGAAGCCAATGACAAAACCCTCCCTCACTTGGATAACTCCAGGTGAGAGAGGGTTTCTACTTGGTCGGGGTAGCGGGATTTGAACCCACGGCCTCTTCGTCCCGAACGAAGCGCGCTACCAAGCTGCGCCATACCCCGAGGCCGCAGACACGAACTGGGAACATACGTCTCAGTGCTGTGCTTGCGAGGACTTACTTTAGCCCGACGCTGAGTCAGAATGCAAAACGCCTGCTTAACGGGCTGTGGGAACAAGCCGCGGTCTCCGCCGCGCCCTTACAAACTACGAACTGCACCCCGACGGACTACGAACTACGAATCCCGCTCCACAACCTCAATCAAGGTCGCGGATGGGCGGCAGAACAAGCGCACCGGAGCGTAAGGGGAAGTGCCAAGGCCATTGGAGACATGCAGCCATGTCTTCTCGGTCCAGCGCGACAACCCCGAGGCCCGCGAGCGGTCGATACCGCAGTTGGTCACAATGGCCTTCCCGCCGGGCAGGCACACCTGGCCACCGTGGGTATGGCCGGAAAGCACCAGGTCGTAGCCGTCTTCCGCAAAAGCATCCAACACGTGGGGCTCTGGCGAGTGCGACAGGCCGATAGCGATGTCGGCATCCGCATTCGGAGCACCGGCGATCTGCGAATAATCCTCCAACTCGTGATGAGGGTCATCCACACCGGACAGCGCCACCTTCACGCCACCCGCCACAAACTCCAGCCGGGCATGGGTGGCATCCTGCCAGCCGTGCTCGATAAACGCAGCACGCATGCCGCGCCACGGCAGTTCGACGCGCGAGGGCTTGCGCTTCTTGCCCGTCAGGTACTTCAGCGGATTGACAGGCCGCGGCGCGAAGTAGTCATTCGTACCGAACACGAAGGCACCCGGACGGTTCAGTAGGGGGCCGAGCGCTGCGAGGACACTGGGAACGGCCTTGTCGCTGCCCAGGTTGTCGCCGGTATTAATCACCAGGTCAGGGTTCAGAGCATCGAGGCTGGCAACCCACTTCTGCTTCAGCTTCTGGTCGGGGAGCATGTGGAAGTCGGAGACATGCAGAATCCGGAAAGGCTCACCCTCGCGCTTTCCCGCCCGGGCGAGCGTGCCGGGTGCCAGCACGGGAACTTGCACACGGTGGAGTTTAAATGCGCGCAATTCGATTTGGTTCGCGTAGATGAACGTCGTCAAGCCAAGCGTGGCGAGAGCTGCGGCAGACCGCAGAATTCGGTTGGGAAAAGCGCGCGATGTCATGACAGAGACACTATCAACTACAGCGGTAGTCTAGGGCATATGAGTGAACTGAAGAACACAATTGTCTCCGATATGACCGCCGCAATGAAGGCCCGCGACAAGGAAACCGTTGCGGCGCTGCGCATGCTGAAGGCCGCTATCCAGACTGAGGAGGTTTCCGGCTCCAAGCACGAGCTCACCGATGAAGAGGTGCTGCGTGTGATTGAGCGGGAGGTCAAGAAGCGTCGCGAGTCCGCTGAGATGTACGCCGAGAACGGCCGCCAGGAACTTGCCAACGCCGAGCTCGCCGAGGCAGAGGTTTTCGCCCGCTACCAGCCGGAACAGCTTGACGACGACGCTGTGAAGAACCTCGTCGCAGAATCTGTGACCGAGGTTGCTGGCGATGACGCGCCGAGCATGAAGATTATGGGCCAGGTTATGAAGGTGGCTAAGGAAAAGGCCGCTGGCCAGGTCGATGGCAAGCGGCTTTCCGAGGCCGTTAAGGCTGCCCTGCAGGGCTAATCACGACCCTTCGGGGTTCTTTCAGTGCCGCGGTGACTTTTAGCAAGTTGCCGCGGCCATTTTTTAAACCGGCAGCTTTTAGAACCGTAGCTTCGAGAACGGCAGCTTCTAGAACGGCAGCAGCGGAATCAGATCCCGCAAGCTCGGCGCCGGCGGAGTGTTTGGCCGAGGGAACTGCGGTAGCGGATCCGGCCGGGGCGTCGTCGACTCCGGTCGCGGCGACGGCGCTGGTGGCGGGGTCGGACGACGGGTGCCATCGGCCACGCGGATTGTGACGGTGCCACCCTTGAGAAGCAGCGGTGGCTGATCCAGTCCGACCACGATTCCGCGCGACTCACCCGTGTGGGACACTGTACGTTCCTCTACCTTGTAGCCAGCCTTCTTAAGGGTCTCCCGAGCCTCGGCCTTCTGCATGCCCACCACATTCGGCATTTGGGTGATAGAGGTGCCCAGGCCGTAGTCCGAATCCAATGGGGGGAGGTTCTTTCCGCCATAGTCCTCGATAACCGGGCCGACTGCGCCGAACCATGTCCGCGCGGGCTCACGACCACCAAAGAGGTTGCCGCTCGGGCACTGCCGCAGCGGTGACGTGCACAGCTCCGTGACAGTCGGGGTGTCATTGTAAGCGTACACCGATCCGGCCAGACCACCGGTGAAGCCCAGGAATGCCGCGGACTGGTTCGACTCGGTGGTACCGGTCTTAGCCGCGACTGGGCCGCCCCAATTCAGCTCTTTCGCGGCATCCTTCGCAGTGCCATCGGTGGCATCATTGCTGAGCGCATTAGCGATTGCGTGCGCGACACCCGGCTCCACTGCCTGCTCGCACGGTGGCACATTCAGCTTGACCTCATTGCCCTTGGAGTCCGTGATGGACTCAATCGGGGAGGGCTCGCACCAACGACCGTTGCTGGCCAAAGTGGCCGCGACATTGGACAGCTCGAGGTTATTCACCGACGTCGGCCCCAGCACGAACGAGCCGAGCTTATGCTCCGAGACATAGTCCGCCACCGAGGACTCGCCATCGAAACTGCCCGGCTCCGTGTATGAGCGCATGCCCAGGCGTACTGCCATGTCCATCACGCCATCAACGCCGACCAGCTCCGAAATCTGAATAAAAGGAGTATTTGGCGATCGCGCGAGCGTCTCACGCAGTGACATCGACGGCGGGAAACTGCCCACGTTCTCCACGCAGTACAGACCCGGCGGGCAGCCCTCTGCGCCACCGGTGCCCAGCCCGGAGGCCTCATAACGACGCGGCACCGGGAAGTGGGTATCAATACCCAGCCCCTTTTCCACCGCCGACGTTGCCGCGAAAATCTTAAAAATCGAGCCCGCGCCATTGCCTACCGGCGTAAATGGCTGCGGCTGCACGGTCTGCATTTGCTCCGCATCGAGGCCGTATACGCGTGACGACGCCATCGCGAGCAACCTCCTGGAGTCATCCCCAGGCTCAAGCAAACTCATAACCTCAGCTGCGCCATCCGCAGTCGGTGACGCCTGCTGACGCAGAGACTCCTGCACGCTGTCCTGTACACGCGGGTCCAGTGTGGTCTTCACATGGAAGCCACCGCGCTTCAGCTTTTCGGCATCAATACCGTGGTTCTCCAGGTAAGAGACCACATAGTCACAGAAGAAACCGCGATCGCCCGCCGCGATGCAACCCTGCGGCAGGCGCTGAGGCTCCGGAAGAATACCGAGATCAGCTGCCTTGGCGTCCTGAGCCTCCTGCGGGCCAATTGCCCCCGTGGATTCCATGGCCGCAAGCACGTCGTTACGCCGTGCATGCGCACCTTCCGGATTTGTATACGGATCGAGCCCGGAGGACTGCTGAACCATGCCCGCGAGCAGAGCGGCCTGCGGGACATTCAGATCGGACGCGGGAATGCCAAAGTATGTCTGAGCTGCAGCTTCCACGCCGAACGCGCCATTGCCGAAGGGGACCAAGTTCAGGTACTTAGTCAGAATCTCGTCTTTCGTCAGCTCATCTTCCAGATCCAACGCGATGCGAATCTCGCGGATCTTGCGACCATAATCCGTGGCAGTAGCAGCGCGGCGCTCCGACTCCGACTCTGCGTCCACCAGCAGCGTGTGGTTCTTAATCAACTGCTGCTCAATTGTGGAGGCGCCTTCCTGCACCGACTGGGACATGAAGTTCTTTACCGCCGCACGAGCAGTACCCTTCCAGTCCACACCAGAGTGCTCATAAAAGCGCCTATCTTCCACGCTGACCAGCGCATCCTTCATAGCTGGCGAGATACGTTCCGACGGCACATTAAACCGCCGCTGATCATAGAGCCACGCAATTGGCTGATCATTACGATCCGTAATAGTGGTGACCCCCGGTGCGTCCTTAGAAATCACCGACCGCGACGCCGACGCGAATTCATCAGCCGTGCGCGCGACGAGGTAGGCCGAGCCGCCCACAAGAGGAAAGAGGGCGCTGGCCACAATCAACGCAGCCAACACAGTGGCAACGGAGAGCTTGAACAGCGTCGAACCTTTATTCACAGCAATCACACTACAAGGTAGGGCGGATTGAGCCGAAGTGAGTTTTCGAAAATCCGCCTAGAGACATGCCCGGCGAGCCCAGAAAAACGCCTGGCGAGCGGGGGAGGAGTGCTACGAGCGCCCTTACAATACCGGGCAACTCATCGTGTGGTGGTTTCTGGAAAAAGATTTTCATAGTGACGTAAATCACCCCCGTGCTTTTGTTGGAAAAAGTTGCCCCACCTGCATCGTTGTATTTAGAGCTGCGCCACGCCCACCCTCCCAGTGTGACCCAATCGACATTATTTGGTTGGTGTGAATAGACTTACAACAAAATTTCAGCACTATTTAGTTGAAACTATTTCGAAATAACGAAAATCGCAGGCACGAGGAGGCTACAATGACCGCCACGATTCCCGATCGCAACCGCACTGCTACTACGCCAGACTACGAGCTCGGTGTAGAGAGCTTCCGCGATCGTCAGGAGTGGGTCCCGCGCGCTAAGTGCCGCGATATTGACCCGGATAAGTTGTTCGTTCGCGGCGCCGCACAGCGCGAAGCCGCAGTTATCTGCCGCCACTGTCCAGTGGTTCTGCAGTGCCGTGCCGACGCTCTGGATAACCGCGTCGAGTTCGGCGTCTGGGGTGGCCTGACCGAGCGTCAGCGCCGCGCAATGCTGCGCGAGCACCCGGAAATTACTTCGTGGGCCGACTTCTACGCTGAGCAGTACGCAGCTCAGCGCAAGGCAAAGCTGGCTAAGTAAAAACCGAACTTAGACCGAAGTAAAACTAAACCCCCAGCGCGCGAGGCTGGGGGACAGATAAAGTAGCTTCCATGACTACTAAATGGGAATACTTCACCGCACCGCTGCTCATTCACAACACCAAGGCCATCCTGGACAACTTTGGTGAGGACGGCTGGGAACTCGTCACTGTTCTCCCCGGCCCGACCGGCGAAAACCACGTCGGTTACTTCAAGCGCCCGAAGGCTGACTAATTACCTCGGTGTCTAGCACCTAACTAACAACGGCGGTTGTGCTTTCGATTGGCAGCTGACTCACGGTTGGCTGCCATCTTTCTTTGGCCGGCTTTATTCGCCCGGCCCCCAGTCGCCGTGGAAAGGCTTAACTTAAATGAGCAACTCTGAATCTCGCACTCCTTCCCAGGCCCTCGAGGGCCTGGGGCTTACCCTGCCTGCAGTTGCCGCGCCAGTTGCGGCCTACGTACCCGCAACGCGCACGGGCAACCTTGTTTTCACCTCCGGTCAGCTCCCATTCGTTAACGGCGAGCTCACCCACGTCGGCCACGTCGGCGCAGAAGTCACTGCTGAGGAGGCCAAGGAGGCCGCCCGCACCTGCGCTCTTAACGCTTTGGCCGCAGTCGATGCTGAGGTTGGCCTAGACAATGTCACCCGCATCGTGAAGGTCGTCGGCTTCGTCAATTCCGCCGCCGGATTCACTGGTCAGCCGGGCGTTATCAATGGAGCCTCGGAACTCTTCGGCGACGTCTTCGGCGAACGCGGCCAGCACGCTCGCTCGGCAGTGGGTGTGAATCAGCTTCCGCTGGACGCTCCCGTGGAAGTTGAAATCATCGTTGAAGTAACCCAGTAGCTGCTGTATTTGTTGCCGTGACCAGTGGGGATGTTGCGTTCTCCGGGGCGTCGTAAAGCGTGCTTACACCCAAATGAGCCGAATTGGAGGGCGTAGCGCGCTCCCCGGATTGCGCAACCACGTAGGATAGAGGACATGGAGCATCCTGCGTATAGCCAACTGCGTCAGATTTCTCAGTCTGTGGGCGTCGTTCTGTGCCCGAACCCCAGCTACTCTTCGCTGGAGGGTACGAACTCCTACGTTATTAAGGCTGAGGGGGATAGCCGCAGCATTGTCATCGATCCGGGTCCGGAGGACGAGGGACACCTGAACGTCCTCCAGCGCTATGCCGGCGACGTTGCGTTGATTCTGCTGACGCACCGTCATGGCGACCATGCTGATGGCGCCGCACGTTTCCGTCAGCTCACCGGCGCGCCGATTCGTGAGCTGGAGTCTCAGTACTGCGCGGGAGGTCAGGATCCGCTTGTCGACGGCGAACGTATCGTCCTCGACGGAGTGACTCCGCAGATTGAGGTCGTGGCAACCCCTGGTCACACCGCTGATTCTGTCTGCTACTTCATCCACACTGGTGATGGCGAGGATGATGTTGAAGGCATCGTTACCGGTGACACAATCGCTGGTCGCCACACCACTATGATTTCGGAGACCGACGGCGACCTGGGTAAGTACATGGAAACCCTGAAAATGCTGGATTCGCGCGGCAAGGGTGTTCGTCTGCTGCCTGGTCATGGTGCTGACCTGCCGGACATTACTGTAATGACGCAGAAGTACATTGAGCGTCGTAAGCTGCGCCTGCAGCAGGTGAAGGATGCCGTTGCCAAGCTGGGTGACGAAGCTACGGTGGACCAGATTGTGGATGAGATTTACACCGATGTCGATCCGGTGCTGCGTCATGCTGCTGAGCAGTCGACGCGTGTGACCCTGCGCTACCTGCGCGATCACGGGGAGTAGTTGCTGGGCTTCGGCTTGGGTTTTGGCTTTGGCTTTGGCCGGTTGCTGGGCTGGTCTGGGCTGGGCTTAATTGAGGCTTGGCTGGAGCTGAGTTTGAGTCGCCGCATGAAAAGAGCGTGTGACCTGCAATTTTGCGGGTTGCGCGCTTTTTGTTTGGGGTAGTGCTGGTTGGGGTGGGCTAGTGCCGGTTGGGTGGGTTGGCCTCGTCGGGGCCAGCTCAATCACTTATCGATGAGGTATCCACTTGTCGATGAGCTATAGCGCGCGCATAAGTGAACAGCGCATCGATAAGTGATTGATGCAAGGAGAAATCGGTGAATGGTGCATCGATAGGTGCCGGGAAAGCATCGATAAGTGGCAGAAAAGCGTCGATAAGTGCGCCAAACTTGGCCGGCATGGCAGGCCGGCATACCAGGTCAGCATGCCAGGCCAGCGGGGGAAGACAACAAAAATCCCGCGAGCCTCATGCGTTTCATGTGCTCCTACGGGAACCGAGGATCCAAAAGCAGAGGCTGCGGGATGTGAGTCGTTTGGGCAGCGCCACGTGCGCCACAAGCTAACGTGCGCAACAAGCTAACGTGCGCGTCGAGCCAAACGCTCCGTATCGGAGATGAGCACGGACTTGCCCTCAAGGCGAATCCAGCCGCGGTGGGCGAACTCTGCCAGAGCCTTGTTCACGGTTTCCCGGGAGGCGCCGACGAGCTGTGCGATTTCCTCCTGAGTCAGGTCGTGGTTCACGCGGAGAGCAGAACCTTCCTGAACACCGAAGCGATTGGCCAGCTGAAGCAGGGACTTAGCAACGCGACCTGGGACGTCGGTGAAAATGAGGTCAGCCAGTGAATTGTTGGTGCGGCGCAGACGGCGGGCCAGCATGCGCAGCAGCTGAGCTGGAACATCCGGGTGTGAACCAACCCATTCCTGCAGCTGATCGGCACTCATGGATGCGGCGGAAACCTCGGTGACGCAGACCGCCGAAGAGGTGCGCGGGCCCGGGTCGAAGATGGAGAGCTCGCCGAACATGTCGGACGGGCCCATGATGGTCAACAGGTTTTCACGACCGTCGGCTGAGCGACGAGCCAGCTTCACCTTGCCATCAATAATGATGTAGAGCCGATCGCCCGGCTCACCCTCATTGAAGATGGTGGTTCCACGCGGGAAGCGAACCGTCTCGAGCTCGCCGAGCAAGGCCTGCACAGCCTCCTGGTCGACTCCCTGAAATACACCGGCCCGGGAGAGAATCTCCTTGACGTCATCCACGGTAAAATTCTCCTGTCTTTGGCCACTAACCACCGTAAATACAGGCCAGCAGCCGCCAAATTAGCACTCGACTACAGATTGCAGTGGCCAAACAGGAAGAGAAACTACCCCGTCCCACTAGTCCCACTACTTTCGGTCTTTCCCGGTAACGCCGCTGCCAGCTTTCAAGGCAGGTTCATCCCTGGGCGAATTTCACGACAAATCGCCTCTACAGATGCATCCCAAAACTACGCCGTCACCAAGATGTGATAAGCACCACTGTAGCAAAAGAGCCACTGCGCCTGTGGGGAATTCTGGTGAAAAGCCGCTGAACTGTGTATTTATAACTAATAATTCGCTAACGGTGTTCCAAGATGTGGTGGGGCATGACTTTTTGGTTTTTGACCGAATATGCCCGAGCTGCTACCGGTCTTATCCGCATCCCGGATGAAACTAAGGATTCGGCCCGCGAAAGGTGCGCACGCGAATTGCAATCCGGGGTAGCCGATACACTACGACCATGGATACGACTGGCAAGGCATCGTCGTTAAGCACGCACCAGATAAACAAACCCCAGCCCACGCACCCGCAGGGATCCCTGACGTCGAAGAGGCGTCGGGCGGTGGGGGCGCATCCGGCGGCGCGGGGGAAGGAGACGCGCCTGGGTATGGTGCGGCGCGCGCGGCGGATTAACCGCACGCTGGCGGTGGCATACCCGAATGCTCACTGTGAGCTGGACTTTCGTAATCCGTATGAGCTCGCGGTGGCGACGATTCTGTCGGCGCAGTGTACGGACGTGCGGGTGAATATGACCACGCCGGCGCTGTTCGCTAGGTACCCCAGCCCTGCCGATTTGGCGGTTGCGAATCAGGAGGAGGTCGAGGAGCTCGTTCGGCCGACGGGTTTCTACAGGAATAAGGCTGCGAACATCATCGGTTTTGCGCAGGGGGTGATGGAGCAGCACGGCGGCGAGGTGCCGGGCACGTTGGAGGAGCTGGTGAAGCTGCCGGGCGTGGGGCGAAAGACGGCAAATGTGGTGCTGGGGAATGCTTTTGGGGTGCCGGGTTTGACGGTCGATACGCATTTTGGGCGTCTGGTGCGGCGCATGGGTCTCACAGAGCAGGAAGATCCGGTGCGCGTGGAGCACGAGATGATGGAGGTGCTACCGCGCGCGGAGTGGACGTGGTTTTCGCACCGGCTGATTTTCCACGGTCGCCGGGTGTGTCATTCGCGTCGGGCGGCGTGCGGGGCGTGCTTCTTGGCGGCAGATTGCCCGTCGTATGGCGTCGCGGGGCCGGCGGAGCCGGAGACTGCGGAGAAGTTGATTAAGTCAGACGACAGGGAATGGCTTCTCTACCTGGCCGGTCTTAATGACGGCTACAGTGGGGAGGAACTTTCCGCGCTTGACGACGGGGATAGCGCGCGCATCACCACAGCGACACAGGACTAGTCGAGGAGCACTTTTCGTGAATGAGCAGGGCGGTCATAGTCACAATGGTGGCCACTATGAGGATCGGCAGGCGGACGTTAACCGTTCGGCATCGCTGATTACGCTGCTCATCGCGGGAATTAGCATTGTGGGTCTGGTGATTTTCGCGATTGTGAATACCACTGGTGGCAATGACGAGGCCGACGGTGGTGGGACCGGATCTGGTGTGAGTGTCGGTGCGGATGGCGCTGGCAGTGATGGTGAAGTGGATGGTGCACCGGCAGCGCCAGCGATGTCAAAGGATGAGATCGCGGCGGTAGCGGGTAGTGGCTCACTGACCGGTGTGCGCTTGCCGCTGTTGGCGGAGTCGGGAGACTCAGCAGGCCAGGACAACGAGGCTGGGCAAGTGGAACTGGTGGACATGGGGCAGGTCGTCGCGGGCAAGCCGACGGTGCTTAATGTCTGGGCGTGGAACTGTGCGCCGTGTCGCCAAGAGCTACCGCTTATCGAGCAATGGGCCAAGGACAACCCAGATGTGCAGGTGGCGACGGTGCATGCGGCTCGCGAGGCGGGGCGTGGCCAAGCCTTCCTGCAGGAAATCGGAGTGAAGCTACCGACCTACTCGGACACGGTCGACGTGGTCGGACCAGCGTTGAATCTACCGCGAGTTGTGCCCATCACCGTGGTGTTTAAGGCAGATGGCACGGTGGCGGCCATTCATCCTGGTGAATTCACCGATGCGCAGCAGATTACTGATCTCGTGCGAGGTGCATTGAAGTGACTCAGGGACAGTCGTGGAATCGTGACGCAAGCTCGGGGCTGTATCTGCCGAAGTGGTTGACCAATAGTTTGCCGCCGCACCTGGTCAGTGCTGATCACGACGCGGCAGGTCACGCCAGCAGCGCCAGCCACGCCACAACAGGCCACTCGGAGCAGCAGGTGGCCGGTCGCTCCGCTTCGTCGTCAAGCGTGAAGCGTGCGTTTGCGAAGTTGCGGCGAGACTCCTCGACGCAGGAGAAACCGTTGCGGAATCCGGCGCGGTCGGCGGTGTTGGTGCTGATCAGCGGTGATGCGGAGGCGCACCAACGGCCGGAGGATGCCAGCGTGGTACTTACGCACAGGGCGACAACCCTGCGTAAGCATGCAGGCCAGATGGCTTTTCCGGGCGGTCGTGTCGATCCCGAGGACGTGGATGAAATCGATACCGCGCTGCGTGAAGCCGAGGAAGAAACCGGCCTGAACCGAGAGACGGTGACACCGGTGCGGGTGCTGGACTCGATTGACATTTCGCGGACTGGCTTCGCGGTGAATCCGGTGTTGGCGTATTGGCATGCACCGCATCCGCTGCGTGTGGTCGACCCTGCAGAGACGGAATCGGTGCTCAATGTGCCAATTAGCCATCTGACGAATCCGGACAACCGCATGATGCTGGGCTATCACGGCTGGACAGGACCGGCATTTAAGGTTGGTGACTTCGTCGTTTGGGGCTTTACCGGCGGCGTGCTGTCCTACTTGCTAGACGTGGCCGGCTGGTCGGAACCGTGGGACGACACCAACGTGCAGAAACTTTTGCCGGTGCTCGCGCGTTCCGCTAATGGTGAAAAACTGTCCGTACTGAAGGGAGGCCGACGATGATGCCTGCAATCGCTGTGTTTGACGTTGCGCTGCTGGCGGTCTTCATTTTCGCGCTTATCGTCGGCTGGCAGCAGGGCGCCGTCTCGTCGATTATGGCCATTTTGGGCGTTGTCCTGGGCTTGGTCATTGGTGTGCCCTTGGCGCCGCTAGCTATGGCGCAGGTCGAGAACCAGTCGGGAAAGGTTCTTCTGGGCCTCGGCACGGTGATTCTGTTGGCGTTGATTGGTCATGCGGTGGGAACAGTGGCAGGGCAGTCGCTGCGGAATACCATTCGCTCGCCGTTGGCTGTCGGCCTGGATTCTAGCCTCGGTGCCATCGTGCAGTCCGTGACGGCGCTGGTAGTGACATGGATGATCGCCGTACCCCTGGCCACCGCCGTGCCTGGGCAGTTTGCCGACTGGGTGCGTGAGTCCAAGGGCATGAACCTCATTGACCAGGTCGCGCCCGACGAATGGAGCGACGGCTTCAGTGGCATCCTCCGTCAGCTTCGCGATGATGGAATGCCCGCCATCGCTCCGCCATTCGGCTACAAGCAGAACGTCCCCGATGAACCCGCCGACCCCAACGTGATTTCGCAGGGTGTCGTCGACAGTATTCGACCGTCCATCGTCCGCGTCTTGGGCGAGGCCCCGCAGTGCGAACGCTTGCTGCAGGGCACGGGCTTTGTCATCGCGCCGGATCTGATTCTGACCAACGCGCACGTGGTTGCCGGTGCCACCACTGTTCGACTGGAAACCGTGGTCGGCATGGCTGACGCGAACGTCGTGCACTACGATCCGCTTGACGACGTCGCCCTGCTCCGAACCACCGACCTACCCCTGGAGCCCATGCAGTGGGCAGATCAGGAAGCTCGTCCGGGCGATGACGCGGTAGTGCTGGGCTTTCCCGAGTCCGGGCCCTTTAAGGCCACACCTGCGCGCGTGACGGAGAACATCATTATTCGAGGCCCGGATATTTATTCGTCGACTCGGCACGAGCGTCAGTCCTATGTTCTGAAGGCAGATGTGCGCCACGGCAACTCGGGCGGCCCATTGATTACGCCGCAGGGGCAAATCCTGGGCTTGGTCTTCGGTGCCGGTGTGAACAATGACCAGACTGGTTACGCGCTGACGCACGCCGAGGTCCAGCCACACATCGATGAGGCGATGAATAACTACGGGGCCATCGGCACGCAGCAGTGCGTGGCGGGGTAAGCGGAAAGTTGTGTGTCTGTGGGCAGGTCAGCCCCAGCCGCAACCGCAGGAGAGTTCCGGCTAGCTTCAGCCGAGCCGGAGTCTAAGACCCCTCCGGCAACCAGTCCAAGTGATCCCTGATTGCCTGCACCACAGCCTGAGGTTTCTCTGCCGGCAGGAAGTGCCCACAATCCGGCACAACGCGCACGTGACTCGAGCTGAGCTCCACTAGCGCACGTGGGGTACGAGTGTCCTGCTCGCCGACGAGCAGCACCGTGTGCTCATCGCTTTTCGACGGGCCCTCCATCGCACTCAACCACTTGCGGAAAGCGGCCGGAGCCGGCCGCGTCCACCAATTCATGTGAGCCAGTGCAGGACGGAGTGCACCACTGGCCAGGCTATCGGTCATGAGTTCCGCGGTCTGTTTCCCCGCGGGGGTCTCGGCGAACCCCTCCCCGGCGGTGGACATGGACTCGCGCACGATGCGCTCAATGAGCCGCTGCTGGCGAGCCTCAGCCGCCTGCGTGCTGAACTTATTGCGACGCAACTGCGGTACCCGTGGCCGCGAGTCCCACCACGAACGGCGCAGCAGAGGAGCCAGGCTACTGCGGAAGTCCTCCGACCACGGGCTCTTCAACTGGTTCAGCCACACTTTCGGATGTGCAGCACCACAACCAATAATTCCGGAGACAAGATTGGGCTGCCGCGAAGCCAACGTCCACGCCACCCAGGTGCCGAACCCCTGACAGACCAGCAGCGCGGTCGAATGCCCCAACGAGCGAATCGATGAGGCGATGTCCTGGGCCGCCTCAAACGGATCGTAGCCTTGCGGTGTTCGGTCGGACTGACCGTAGCCACGCATAGAAATAGCCACAGCGTGCACGGGGAGGGGATCGCCCGAGTCGTCGTTAAGCAGCGGCAAAACCTCGCGCCATTCAAACCAACCGCCAGTCGAGCCGTGAATAAACAACACGAGCGGATCGGAGGGGCGGCCGCACTCGGCGATGTGTAGGCGCTGGCCGCGGACGTGAATGAGACGATGACGCCAGGGGCCGGTAAGAGAATCGCTGAGGGAGGTCATGAGGGGAAAATACCTTATCCGAAGGGCTTGAACCGGGACTGAATAAAACAAAAGGGCGAGACCAACAAAGTCCCGCCCATTTTCTTTCAAGCCTTTAGGTGTACAGGCCGTTCGACTGCGAAGACTTCTTCGCGGACCCCGACGGCACGACCCCCTTCAGCTCCTGCATCGACTCGATGGTTTTCTCTGGCTTGCGGATCGACTTGACCTTCTTCAGACCCAGCAGTGCCGCCACGCCGGCGATGACCAGCATCAGAACGAAAACGATGAGGAATGCAGCCCAGGTTGGCAGCCAAAGATCCAGCAGCCAGCCGAGGAAGAAGAAAAAGAAGAACGAGGAGTACAGCGCGACGACGCCGGCAACCGCGAAGAAGCCACCGCCAACTGCACCCTTCTTAGCCTCGCCAGCAATTTCAGCCTTGGCCAGCTCAATCTCAGAGCGAACCAGAGCGGAAATCTGCGTAGAAGCATTAGACACGAGCTGGCCGATGCTGGCATCGCCCGAAGCGTTGCTATCCACATCGCTCAGCGGGATAGCGGTAACACGCGGTTCGGTGCCGTCGGTAAAGAGACCCTTCGTATCGTCGTTGCTCACGTGTACTTCCTCCTACGCAGATGGTTGGAAAAGATGGTTTGAAACTTTAAAACTGCAGTTACAAACTGCCATACTACCTCTCATTGTGGGGAGAGCGCGCCACAAGGGCGAAAAAGCCAAGAACTCGTTGAAGTTTTTCTCATCTTTGACCATTTCTATATAAGTTTGTCACTTACTTAGCGGTGAAGAATTAGGGTGTGGGATATGAACAATCAGCCTGAGAACGTGCGTGGAGCCGATGGAATTGGTGCCGGTGCTGGCAATGGTGTGGGCAATGGTGTTGGCGCCGGAAAAGGTGGCCTAGCTGGGATGAGCCTGGGTGTGTCCTCCGTGTCGGCGAAGAAGCGTGCAGAGCGTGAGGCAGCGCAGGCGAAGGCATCTGAATCGGGTGCCGATGGTGCTGACGGTGCTTCCGGCGCTGCTATCCCGCAGCTTGACCCCAAGGACCCCCTCGCGCCCCTGTGGCAGCTCGACGGCGTTGCACATGCCGCTGATGTCGCGGCCAAGGCCATCCAGGCCGTCCACAGGCACAAGGCCAACCTGCGCAAGCACAACGTCACCGGCTCCGAGTCGGTCCTTCGTGGCGCTCGGGCATCGGCGTGGCTAGAAGGCGGCGAGCCATCGCTTCCCGACGACGGCAACATCACCGATCCCGTACTCGCAGCAGCCCTTCGGGTTGCCGACACCATTTCCCCGGAGTCAATTGGTGAGACCACTCGCGTGTGGCAGCGCGCTCCGCAGCAGGTGCTGGCCAAGTTTGCGTTGAACGCATCGCCCGCAGGTGAAACTGAAGACGGTTCCGAGGCGCGGATGAAGGCCGGCCGTCCGGTCGGTGACGACAAGCTCTCATCCGCGATGAAGGAGCAGCGTCTGCACGTGCTCGGTGACTTCATCACTGGCCGCAGCCAGATCCATGCTGGCGTGCTCTCGGCGATTGTGCACGGTGAGCTGCTGACTCTGCGTCCCTTCGAGTACCACAACGGCATCATCGCCCGCGCCGCCTCGCGACTGACAACTGTCGCAACCGGCCTGGATCCGCGTGGCTTGGCCGTGCCCGAGGTCTACTGGACTCGCCACCGCCAGGAGTATGTCGAGGCCGCAGAGGGGTTTGCGTCGGGAAGCGCCGATGGCCTGCGTGCGTGGATTCTCCTGCACCTGGAGGGGCTGAAGGCCGGTGCCGTGGAAGCGCGCGGTATCGCCGAAGCGGTGTAGGCGGGCCGGCTGCCGGATGGTGGGTTAGTCGGCCTTTGACTCGTCGTCGTTGTTGCGCAGTGCCAACAGCGTCGCACCCGCGCCAAGCGCCAGTGTGACGCCGGCAAGAATTGCAGCATTGCGTTTCGACGGCGCGCGAAACAGCGGGACGGGATTCCGGAATTGGCGCACAGGCCACTCACGTTCCGTCGCAATCTTGCGCAGAGCGCGATCGGGATTGACCACAACGGGATGGCCGACTGCAGCCAGCATGGGCTCATCAGTGATGGAATCCGAGTACGCAAAGCATTCGGCCAGGTCGAACTGGCGCTTTTCCGCTATTCGACGCATCTGCACGGCCTTGTTTTCGCCGCGGCAGAAGAACTCCGTTTCACCCGTGAAGAGCCCATCGCGGACCTCCAGCTCGGTGGCCACCACGTTGTAGACACCGAGCGCCTGCGCAATGGGCTCAACAATCTGCCGAGCCGATGCCGAGATAATGAACACCTGATGCCCCTGTGCGCGGTGTTCACGAATGAGCTCCAATGCCTCGGCGTAGATGTACGGCGTGATGTTCTGCTCTAGGGTTTCGATGGCGACCTGGCGCAGCTCCCTGGCGCTGTGACCAGCGATAAGAGCGGAAAACTGCTCGCGGGTGGCCTCCATTTGCGCCTCATCGTGCCCCTGCGACATGTACAGGGCATGGCTGAGCGCCATTTGCAGCATGTCCGTCGGCGAAATGATGCCGCGCTCGAGGAATTGCTTGTTGAACGCATATGCCGAGCTCTTGGCAATAATGGTTTTATCCAGGTCAAAGAACGCAGCGACGCGAGAGTCAGCGGTGGCGTGGAGGCCTGCAGCGATTTGGGCATCTTTAGAGCTGCTCCAGTCCGTAGAAGCTTGAGGCTGCGGCGTTGTTGACGCCTTGTTCTCGCCGGTGTTCATAGGCTCCGAGCTTACCCATGGATGTCGGGCTCGGGGAGAGCATTATGAGTGTTTAACTGCTGGGTGGGGGACTGGGGCGATTGGGGCGGTGGCGGTCGTGGGGGCTTGGCGGCGATTGGGGCGCGGCATTTCCTGGGCGCGATTAATCGAGGAAACGTGACATCGAACATATTGGGCATTAAATCCTTTGTAAGGTATTTGCAGATTCCTCGGGATATGTAATACTTGGACGTGGCTGGCCCCTTCTTGTTCTTTTTAGAAACAGACTGCGAGGCCGCCCCGGCTCAATCCCCCCCGAGCCGGTTAAAGACGCCTCGCGCCAATCCCCCCCCCCGGCGCGGGGCGTCGCCCCCTTTTTGGCCCAATGTTGAGGGGTACGTAGTAAAAATTGCGGGCTGCAAATGTGAAACTGTATGAGTTTATGACACTTTCAAGTCATTTTTCGTGCCATTTTTGTCATAAACACAGTCACTAACTCGCATCGACCCAACGCCACCTGACATAAACGCAGTCACTAACTTGCATTGGCCAGGCCGCGCAGTAGTCATGCCGCGCAGTAGCCATAAGGCAAAGGCGACATGGCGTTCTGCAGTTATCCACAGTCTGAAAATTATCCACAGACAGCGAGGTTTTGGCCCCTTGCGAGCATCATTGAATCCGCCTTCTAGTGCACGCTATGGCCATGGCAATCAAGAAACTGTCCATGGCTCAGCGAACCGAGGCTCCAGCAAATCCAGTAGTCAACGCTGTCGATGATGAAGCGCTGCGTGAAGAGGTTGCACTCATAGTCGCTGCTACCGGTCGTGACTGTGTGCAAGAGACCGTGCCACCTGTGGCTGCAGCGCCAGTGGCCGCACAAGCATTGACATCGTCGCCAGCATCACCACCAGTATCAGCCACAGCGTCAGTGCCCGCATCGACCGGAGCGGGAGTTTCATCGGCCCTGTGGCGTCGGGCACCAGCGGTGTTCGTTGATGCGTCGGCAGCCCGAAGATTAGCCGGGCGGCCTCATTGTGAGGGAGCAATCTTTCTGGTCCGCAGTGATACTGAGGCGGAAGATGCGCAGGTAGCGAAGGTTTTAGCTCCTGTTTACAGTGCTAGTTTGCCCGCGGATAACGTCGATATTGTCGAGCTGCTCGGCCGTGGCGACGTACGCCCGGATGCTCCGAATCCCACCAATCACCAAAACGGCTCGAGCCTCCTGAACCACCATCAGAACCCAGCGTCACCTGCAAGCACCGACGTGATTACGGCACCGGGTACAGAGCCCGTATCGAACACGCCGGCGACTACAACCGACTCCACGGCAACGTGCCTGATGTTGGTTCCTGCGGTCGGCGGTGCCGGGGCTTCCATTGTTGCGGCGGCGAGTGCATTGGTTCTTTCCCGTGAAAAGCCCATCTGCTTGGTGGACGCAGATGCGCTGGCGGGAGGTATTGATCTGGTGCTCGGGATGGAAACGGAACCGGGACTGAGGTGGCAAGACTTCTCGGCTGCTGATGGCCGTCTCGACGGGGCGGCACTCTACGAAGCACTGCCATCCTGCCCGCGATCACCCGCGCTGAAAGTGTTGACGTGGACTCGCAGTCGCACGCCCGAGACGGCTTACAACCACGCCTCGGCGGCCACCAAATTCGACAGTGCCGACAGACCCGGCAGAACCGACAGACCCCACGATGTTCGACACATTGCCAGCACCATTAGTTGCCTTATTCATGCCGGAATTACGGTTATCGTGGATTGCCCGAAGCAGGTGGAGTACGTCACCACTCTCGGCGCGCTTGCCGATGACACCGTCATCATCCTGCCCACCTCGGTCCGAGCTATCGCAGCCGGTGGACACCTGGCCAGCGTCTGTGCACAGGCAGGATTCACGCCAAGTCTTGCGGTTCGGCACCAGCAGCACCGCGATATCAGTGTCGAAGAGGTTGAGTACGCGCTCGATCTGCCCATTGCTGGTGAGATTGAGTACTGCAAGAAAGTAGCTCACGAGATAGATGTGGGCGGGCTCGCTGGGGCCGTCGGCAAGCTGACGCGGGGATTGGGAGCGATGTTTGCCCTTGTCGGCGGTGGTGGCGATGGATGATGTCAGGCTGTTGGCGGCGGTGCGGACGGCGCTTGCGGAGCGGCCTGGGGTGGCATCGCATAGCGAGGTCGCCGACATCATTCGCGCAGAGACCTCGGGGGTTGTCTCCGATGTGAAGGTGCTGGAGATTCTGCGCACGATTCGTGAGGAAACAGTGGGCGCGGGTGTGTTGGATGCGCTGTTGCGACGCCCTGGTGTCAGCGATGTGCTGGTCACCGCGCCGGGCGAGGTCTGGGTCGACGCTGGCAACGGACTGGAGCGGGCCGAGATTTCCTTCGCGGACGAGGGCGAGGTGCGCGCGTATGCGGTGCGGCTCGCGTCGCGGTGTGGACGAAGGCTTGACGACGCGCAACCCTGGGCCGACGGCCATATTCCTGGTGGTGTCGGCGGCTGTGGTGTGCGAGTTCATGCGGTGCTTTCCCCACCGTCGGCGACCGGCACTCAGATTAGCCTGCGGGTGCTGCGTCCGGCTCGTCGCGGACTTGCGGAGCTATGCGATGTCGGGCTATTTCCACCGGAAATTCTGCCGGTGTTGCGGGGAATCGTGGCGAGACAGCTGTCGTTTATTGTCGCCGGTGGCACGGGTGCGGGAAAGACCACGCTATTGGCGGCGATGCTCTCAGAAGTTAATCCTGACCAGCGCATTGTGTGTATCGAGGACACTCCGGAGTTGCAACCGCAGCACCCGCATGTGGTGAAGCTGGTGACCAGGGCCGCCAACCTGGAGGGTGCCGGTGCGATTGGGCAGCAGGAGTTGCTGAAGCAGGCGCTGCGCATGCGTCCCGACCGCATTGTCGTCGGTGAGATTCGAGGCGCCGAAGTGGTGGATCTGCTGGCAGCGTTGAATACGGGGCATCGCGGTGGGGCGGGGACAATTCACGCCAACCGGATTGGGGATGTCGTCGCGCGCTTTGAGGCCCTGGGGTTGATCGGTGGCCTTGGTCGCGCCGGGCTACATGCGCAGTTGGTCTCGGCGGTGCAGGTGGTGTTGGTGGTCGAACGCGCTGATGTTCGCCGGCTGGCACAGATCGGGCTGCTACGCGGTAACCCACCGGAGGTGGTGGAGGTCTGGACTGCTCGGGACGGGCCGGGGGCGGGGTGGGAAACGTTGCAGAAGTTGCTGGTCGGCAGGGAACAGTCGGTGGAATAACCGGTGGAATAACCCGGGGGCAAAGTCAGGGGATTAGACGGGGAGATTAACAGCTATGGGGGAGGGATTTAGCATGACCGTACTCATTGGGGGTGTAGCTGCGGCAGTCGCTATCTGGCCGGACAGCTCGGCGGCGGTGCGCTCGCGAGCGCTGGCAGGCCGTGCCCGTGAGGTGTCCCGTGGACTGAAGTGGTTGCAGCGCATGGTTGGACTTGGTGCTGGTTCCACGGGGTCGAGCGCCGCAAGCACTAGCAGTGCGAATAGAGCTGCAGGGCTATCGATTCTCATCGTTGCAGGCCCGGCACTTGTGTTGCTGTGGCTCGCCGGGATTCCAGGTGGCATAGCCGGGCTATTGCTGGGCCGCACCGCAGGAGCCGTAGTGCGCGCTGTGGGGGAGAGGCGCTGTGAACGTCGGGAAGCGGACAGCGCTGCGGTAGCGCTGGAAACCTTGACCGCGCAGTTGCGCGCAGGTGCGGCGGCCTCAAGAGCGCTCAACGCGGCAGCAGCGGAATTGCGCAGGGCAGAGGACATGACTGTGTTGGCCGATCATCTTGCGCACGCGGCGCACCGCGCGAACTTCGCCGACCCGTGGGAGACCAAAGAATCTTCGGAGCAACTGCGTCGGATTGGGCGTATGTGGACGGTGGCGCAGCAACATGGTCTAAGTTTGGCCGGGTTACTGGACTGTGCGCGGGGTGATCTGCAGGCTCGTCAGGCACATCGCTCACAGACATCGGCCGCGCTGGCGGGACCACGTATGACGATTGCCATTTTGGCTTCGCTCCCAGTCTTCGGGCTGATTATGGGGCAAGCGTTCGGAGCGTCCCCCTTCGAGTTCCTCAGTCGCGGTATCGGAGGAATTGTGCTGGTCATCGGTGTCGGGCTGGTGTGCGCGGGCATCGAATGGGCCGTCGCCATCATCGATCGTGCGGAGGCCGGACAATGATTGCCGCCGCACTTCTCATCGCCGCCTACCTCTGCTTGCCGACATTCAATCCCGTCCGCAGCCGACTGCCCGAATTGGTAGCCGAGTCTGATGCTCGTACGCGAGGAAGCGTGCGCCGGCAGGTGACCAGTCGGGTGTCGCAAATTGTCGCACAGGTGCGGGAACGTGTGCGAACTGCCATTGGCGGTGAGCGCATCAGCCCGGTTGTGCTGCTCGATGCCGCAGCAGCCCTCGACATCATTGGCGCTTGTTTGAGCTCCGGTATGCCGTTGTCGCAGGCCATGGCAGCAGCTGCCGATGGTGCAAACCCTGAGCTGGCCGAGCCCCTTCGACAGTGTTCCGCCAGGTTGTCCGTGGGCGCGCACTCAGCTTGGGACAGCCTTGCTGCCACACCCGCGCTCGAGCCTCTGGCGACGGCTGGGCGCCGCGCAAGCGAATCCGGCACCGTTCTGGCGCAGGCATTGGAGGACACCGCTGCCACGTACCGCAGTCAAGCGCACGATGCGGCGCAAGCCGTCGCTGAAAAGGCTGGTGTCCTCATTGCCGGGCCGCTGGCGTTGTGCTTTCTACCCGCGTTTGTGGTGCTGGGATTGGTGCCCACAATCGCCGGGCTTGCCGACGAAATGTTTGCAGGACTGATGCCGTCATGAAGCTCGGACAGTTCTGCGCCCAGCCTCGCGCGCTGGCACGCGCCGGATGCAGTGTTGGTTGCGCTTTCGGTTGCGTTCTCGCTTGTGCACGCGGGCCACCTGCCACGCTGCAATCCACCATGCGTCAACGCGGGTCAACGCGCGTCAATGCACATCACACCTCACAACTGACCTGTCACTCGACATCCACATAGGGGGAAACATTCATGACCACTCAAAACTCCAACCGTCCAACCAATGTTCCAACCAATCTTCCAACCAATCCGCTGACCGCTGCACAGTCCCAGCTGCGCTCGTATTTGCACAAGCGTCTGCACGCTCTGGCAACTGAGGAAAACGGCATGTCAACCGTGGAATATGCTTTGGGAACGATCGCGGCCGCCGCTTTCGGGGCCCTGCTCTACACTGTCGTGACCGGCGGGGATATCACCCAGGCGCTCACCGACATCATCGAAAGGGCGCTCAACACCGATGTCTAGCCGCATCCGCTCTACGCTTCATCGCCTGTGCGTCGGCGACGAAGGCCAAACCACGGTAGAAACCGCTTTCGGTCTCGCGGCGCTGGTCACGGTCATGGTCACGGCTCTGTCCGGGCTGGTCACCATCGCAATGTACCTAGGGCTTACCGACGCAGCCGGAGCCATCGCACGGGCTGAGGCGCGGGGCGATGCGGAGACAGTAGCCGAGCTCCGTGCCGACGCGGATGGCCAGGTCGCAATATCGGAAACCTCCGGTACCGTGCGCGTGACCATTCGGCGCTCAGCGGGGCCATTTTCGCTGGAAGCACGTGCGGTCGCACTGCGGGAAAGAGTGGCATCGTCATGAGAAACGTGACAGCCCGCCTTCTTCGCGAAGAAGAAGGTTCCACCACAGTCGCAGCCGCACTGTTCATCGCCGCTTTCGTCGTTCTGACTTTGGTTGGAGTTACAACCGGGGTGCGGGTGGTGCAGGCTCGGCAGGCAGCGGTAGCAGCGGATCTGGCCGCGGTGGCCGGCGCCGTGGCTGCGCAAGAGAGCGACGACGCCTGCAAAGCTGCGGGGTCAATCGCAAAAGCTAACCACGCACGCCTTGTGGCTTGCGAGATTGATGGGGAGGACGTGCAGGTCAGCGTCCAACGAAAGGAGAGAAAAGCAACGTCCAGAGCAGGGCCGGAAGCGGTGGAGGATGCTGCTACTGGCCGTCGTTAAGCGTGCGAGAGACCCCACTGAGCACCTTGATTGCGCCGGCCTTGTCCAACGGATCGTTGCCATTGCCGCACTTGGGCGACTGGATGCACGATGGGCAGCCGGATTCGCACTCGCAGGCGGCGACGGCATCGCGGGTCGCGCGAACCCACTGAGCGAAGGCCTCGTAGCCGCGGTCGGCAAACCCCGCACCACCAGGGTGCCCGTCGTAAACAAAAACGGTGGGCTGCTGGGTATCGGCGTGCATGACCGTGGAAACACCGCCGATATCCCAGCGGTCGCAGGTGGCAATCAGCGGCAGCATGCCGATAGCCGCGTGCTCGGCTGCGTGGAGAGCCCCCGGCGCGATGTCGGAGCCCACACCCCACGAGCGCAGGGTGGACTCGGGCATTGTGTAAGCCACGGCGCGCGTGACCAAACGCTGCGGAGGGTAGTCAAGTTCAACACTGTCGAGAATCTCGCCGGTATCCAGACGACGAAGATAGGAGGTGACCTGGTGAAAGACCTCGACCTGGCAGGAAGCGACCTGTAAGCCCTGGTAGTGGCGCATATCGTCAACGTCCAGAATGCGGATGGTGGTGTCCATGCGCGAGCTGGTGGAATAGCGCGGCTGCTCGGGGTGGACCAGGGCGACGAGGCTGTCGAAGTCCAGCTGGTCGACAAGATAGGACTCACCGCGGTGCAAGTAGACGGCACCGTCGTGGACCTGCTGCATCGCACGGCCTAGATCGATGGTGCCAAGCAGTCGACCATCGGTCTGGTCGACGATGGCTACTTCCTGGCCATCACCACCGCGGACGTTCACGGCATCGTGCGCAGTGGCAATGCGTGGTCCCTCATCGCGATCGGTCGGGTAGTAGACGGGTTCTTGTCCTTCCCAGGTGCGCTTGCGCAACCAGCCCGCTGACACCATATCTTCGGCTACGGGCAGGGTTCCCCACGCCTGAAGCTGGCTGGTGGTGACGGGTTTCTCCACAGCCGCGCAGTAGAGGTGTGACCACACCACATGCGGGTTACGGGGATCGAAGACGGTCTTCTCCACTGGCCGGCCCAACAGCGCGGAAGGGTTGTGGACTAAGTAAGTGTCCATGGGATCATCGCGAGCCACCAACACCACCAGCGCGCCCTGACCACGACGGCCCGCGCGGCCGGCCTGCTGCCAGAATGAAGCGACCGTGCCTGGGAAACCGGCCTGCACCACCGCGTCGAGGCCACCGACGTCAATGCCCAGCTCCAGTGCATTGGTGGTGGCCACACCTAGCAGGGTGCCGTCATCGAGCATGCGCTCGATGTCGCGGCGTTCTTCGGCCAGGTAGCCGGCGCGGTAAGACTCGATGCGCTCGGCGATATCGCTGCGGCGGCGCTTCTCCAGGCGCTCGCGCACGCCGAGCGCTACCTTCTCGGCACTGCTCCGCGAACGGGTGAAGGTCAGGGTGCGGGCGCCCTCGACAAGCAGGTCGGCCATGATATCTGCGGCCTCTGTTGGGGCGGGGCGGCGCACGGGTGCGCCGTTCTCGCCTTGGAGATCAGGGAGCAGGCCGGGTTCCCACAGGGCGATAGTCCGCTCACCGACTGGGGCGCCGTCTTCGGTGACGGCCTCGACAGGCTCGCCGATGAGGCGACGAGCCTGGTCAGCAGGGTCGTTGGTAGTCGCAGAGGCGAAAATCACGGTCGGCGAGGCACCATATTCCCGGGACAGCCGCAGGAGGCGACGTAGAATTTGGGAGACGTTGGCGCCGAATACGCCTCGATAGGCATGGCATTCGTCGACGACGATATAGCGCAGGTTGCGCAGCATCCGCGTCCACCGAACATGATTGCCGAGGACCGAAACATGCAGCATATCGGGGTTGGTAAACACCCAACGGGTGTGGTCGCGGATGGCGCGCCGGGCGTCTTGCGGGGTGTCGCCGTCGTAAAGCGAAATCAGCGAGCTCAGCGACGCCGGTGCCATCGCACGAGCCGTGTCCAACTGATCGGCGCCCAGCGCCTTGGTCGGGGAGAGGTACAGCGCGGTGGCCGCGGGGGTGGCCGATAGTTCTGTGAGCACGGGCAGCAGGTAACCGAGCGATTTGCCCGACGCCGTGCCCGTCGCGACGACACAGTGCACGCCCTCGCGGGCGAGGTTCGCGGTTGCTGCCTGATGAGTCCACAGGTTCTCAATTCCGCGATCTACCAGCACTTCTTTCAGCCAATCCGGCACCCACTCAGGCCAAGGTGCGGTCACGCCAGCGCGCGCAGGAAGATCCGCAATGTGCGTCACCGTCGCCCGCGGATGTGCACGAATAACCGGCCCCAGCAGCTCCCGTCCAAACGACTCCACCGACACCATCCTTTCCTGCAAACGCGCACTTCACATGCTTGACGACGCTTCCTACCAGCCACTTTTCCGCTGCTCAACACCCCAGTTTCTCCGGATCCCGAGCACGGGGTTTACGGGGGTGGCAAGAAGCTGTTGCTAATCGGCGCTCGCGCCCCAAACGTGGCAGACTTTTTGAGTGTATCGCCCGCCAAAGGGCACCCGGCAAAAGCCCGCTCGAGGCGGAAAGGGTGTTCTGGCCGTGTTTACCCCATCGTGTGTGGCCGGATGTGCGTGGCGAATACTTGTTTTATCGAATCCTGAAGTTGGGAAGTTTTGTAATGGCACAGGGTACTGTGAAGTGGTTCAACTCGGAGAAGGGCTTCGGGTTTATCGCCCCAGCTGACGGTGGCAACGACGTGTTCGTTCACTACTCCGAGATCCAGGGCACTGGTTTCAAGACGCTGGAAGAGAACCAGGCAGTCGAGTTCGAGATTGGTGAGGGCCAGAAGGGTCCGCAGGCTCTGGACGTGAAGCCTCTGTAAGTCAACCGTTTCCGGGTTGAACTGGGCTTTTGTCTGGTTTGGCGCGCGGAATTTTTTGGCTTTTCAAGGCCCATGTTGTGTTCATGGGGTGAGCCTTGATTCTCCCACGCGGAAAGTAATTTCTGCGTGGGATTTTTGCATTTCTGGTGGCAGTGGGTCAATCCGAGTTACTGACTACGTTTATGACAAAAATGGCCCGAAAAATGGCTTGAAAGTGTCATAAACTCATACAGTTTCACATTTGCAGCCCGCGATCACGCGGCCGCTGCGGCGGCTGCGCCCGCTGCGGCCTGTCGTGGCCAGCCACTGACAGCCACGGGGATGATCATGGCCAGCCGCACAGCAGCCGTCGGGTCGGCAACTGCCGGCCACCGGGATCCCCCACAGCAGCCCCTTCAGTCACACCCAAAATCCGCCCGATACTTGAGGAATCCACGCGACAAACTAGATTGTGTGTACGGTATTCCTTATATTCTTCATATTCTTTCCAGATAATCTTCCGGGGAGAACGCGGCCGGGAACTGATTTGCACTGATCGGAACCGGTTGGAACCGATTGCGGGCTTCTCACAGCTGAAGCCCAGCCAGAGTCCGGCCAAGAACCCCAAGATTTAAACGAAAACAAGAATCTAAACAGTCAAAAACATTCAACGTTGCAGGATAGAAAAACTTCTATGGCGAATTCAGACGGCCTCAAGCGCCTTGTAATTGTCGAGTCGGCGACGAAAGCTCGCAAGATTCAGCCGTATCTCGGCGATGATTACATCGTGGAGGCGTCGGTGGGCCACATTCGCGACTTGCCCCGTGGCGCAGCCGATGTTCCGGCTCGTTACAAGAAGGAGCCCTGGGCTCGTCTGGGCGTGAATGTCGACAACGGATTCGCTCCGTTGTATGTCGTCAGCGCTGATAAGAAGAAGAAAGTCGCCGACCTGAAGGCCAAGCTCAAGGAAGTCGACGAACTCTATCTCGCAACGGACCCCGACCGTGAGGGCGAGGCTATTGCCTGGCACTTGCTGGAGGTTCTGAAGCCCAAGGTGCCGGTGCGCCGCATGGTGTTCCATGAGATCACCAAGCAAGCCATCTTGGAGGCCGCCGCCAACACCCGTGAGCTGGACCAGAACCTGGTTGATGCCCAGGAAGGTCGCCGTATCCTCGACCGCCTCTACGGCTACGAGGTCTCCCCGGTGCTGTGGAAGAAGGTCATGCCGCGACTGTCTGCAGGCCGTGTGCAGTCGGTGGCAACGCGCGTCATCGTCGAGCGTGAGCGCGAGCGCATGGCGTTTATCTCCGCTGAGTACTGGGACGTCGCCGCAACTCTGGACACCGGTTCGGCTTCTGCTGATGCCAACCAGCCGAAGGAGTTCGTCGCAACCCTGACCAGCGTTGATGGTCAGCGCGTAGCGCAGGGCCGAGACTTCGATGACCGTGGCCAGCTGAAGAAGTCCGATGGCATCCGGGTCGTCGATAAGCAGCTCGCCGAAACCCTGGCGGCGGACCTCGTGGGCTCTGAGCTCAAGGTCGCGTCGGTGGAGGAGAAGCCGTACACGCGCCGCCCGTACCCGCCGTTCATGACGTCTACGCTGCAGCAGGAGGCGGGCCGCAAGCTGCATTACACCTCTGAGCGCACGATGCGTGTGGCGCAGCGTCTGTACGAAAACGGTCACATTACCTACATGCGTACCGACTCCACGACGCTGTCCAAGGCCGGCATCGACGCCGCGCGTAAGCAGGCGTTGGAGCTTTACGGCTCGGAATACGTCGCCGATGCGCCGCGCCAGTACTCGCGCAAGGTGAAGAACTCGCAGGAAGCGCACGAGGCAATTCGCCCGGCTGGTGAGACGTTCGCAACGCCAGGTCAGCTGGCTGGCTCGCTGGATGCCGAGGAGTTCAAACTCTACGAACTAATCTGGCAGCGCACCGTCGCCTCGCAGATGGCCGACGCACGCGGCACGTCCATGAAGGTCACCATCGCCGGTGCTACCGACACGCACGCCGTCGAGTTCGCCTCCACCGGACGCACGATTCGTTTCCCGGGCTTCCTCAAGGCATACGTCGAGGTCTCCGCGCTTTCCGACGGTCGCAAGGTCGCCGACAACGCCGAGAAGCGTCTGCCACAGTTGACAGAAGGCCAGGGCCTGACGGCCACGGACTTCAGTGCCGACAGTCACTCCACCAACCCGCCTGCGCGCTTCACTGAAGCCAGCTTGGTGAAGAAGATGGAGGACCTGGGAATTGGGCGTCCGTCGACCTACGCGTCGATTATCAAGACCATTCAGGATCGCGGCTACGTCTACTCCCGCGGCAACGCTCTGGTGCCCTCGTGGGTGGCCTTTGCCGTGGTGGGGCTGATGGAGGAAGCGTTCTCCGATCTGGTCAACTACGACTTCACCTCCGAGCTGGAGGATGAGCTCGACGGCATTGCTGCGGGCAATAAGGATCGCACGACCTGGCTGACCGGTTTCTACTTCGGCGATGACAAGGATCACCGCCACAAGGGAGCCGACGCTATTGCGACCCACGGTGGTCTGAAGAGCATCATCGATGTGAACTTGGAATCGATTGATGCTCGGAAGGTCAATTCGCTCCACCTTTTCGACGATGCCGAGGGCAACCCGATCATCGTTCGCGTTGGCCGCTATGGGCCGTACCTGGAGCGTACGCGCCCGGGGGCCGGTGAAAACGGTGCCGACGAGGTGCAGCGCGCCAACATCCCGGAGGCCATGACTCCGGACGAGCTGGATCTGGCCGCTGCCGAGAAGCTGCTGGCGATGCCGCAGGGCGGACGTGAGCTGGGCATTAACCCGGCCAATGGTCGCATGATTGTCGCTCGTGATGGCCGCTACGGCCCCTACGTCACCGAGCTGGTCACAGACGAAGAGCGCGAAGGTGTCGTAGCCAAGGCTGAGGAGATTATCGCAGCTGAGCGCGCCGAAGAGGACGCTCAGCGCGCTGCCGAGGGCAAGCGGAAGAAGAACTGGGAAACCAAGACCGCCGCCAAGCAGAAGGAAAAGCGCACCGCGGAAATCATCGAGGAAACTCTGAAGCCGAAGACGGCCTCGCTGTTTTCCTCCATGGAGCCGTCGACTGTCACGCTGGAAGAGGCTCTGAAGCTGATGAGCCTGCCGCGCGAGGTCGGTGTCGATCCGGTCGATAACGAGGTTATTACCGCTCAGAATGGCCGTTACGGTCCGTACCTGAAGAAGGGCACCGACTCGCGTTCACTGGCCAACGAAGAGCAGATCTTTACCGTGACTTTGGATGAGGCTCGTCGCATCTATGCTGAGCCGAAGCGCCGCGGTCGTGCTGCTGCGAAGCCGCCGCTGAAGCAGCTGGGCGACAACGATGTCTCCGGTCGCCCGATGTCGGTGAAGGATGGACGCTTCGGTCCGTACGTCACCGATGGCGTCACCAATGCTTCGCTGCGCAAGGGGGATACGCCTGAGACTCTGACCGATGCCCGCGCCTGCGAGCTGCTGTCTGAGCGCCGCGCGAAGGAAGCCGCCGATGGTGGCACTAAGAAGGCTGCGAAGAAGTCGACTCGCAAGACCACGAAGAAGGCTGCGAAGAAGACCACCAGGAAGGCAGTCAAGCGCACCACCAAGCGAGTGGTGAAGGCGACCCGCCGGGGCAAGTAGGGCTTAAGGGGCCGCCGCGCCCGCCGCGCTCGGCGTACCCGGCGCACCCGGCGCATCCTGCGGAGCAGGCTTGGGGCCGCCGACCCCGGCCAACTCTGCCCGCATCGTCGGCCCGTACGACAGCCGGCGATGCACCTTCTCAAACGGACCCTGCATGCCGCGACGCTCCATCGCCCACGCGGCCAACAACGTCACCAGCCAGACACCAATAGCGATGAGTGTTTGCACAAATGCACCCATGTCGCGCGGGATGTTCAGAGTAAACGGGTACACCAGCACAAAGAAGATCACCGACTGCATCAGGTAGCCCGTCATCGAACGCTTACCGAGTGCCACAATCGGCACCAGCCAACCAGGTACAGCGGCGCCCTCGTTCAGGCGTCGTTGGAGCGGCTGCAGTGCTAACGCCAGCCCGGCTAGGATGCCAGGACCGGCGAACACTCCGGCAAAGTTATTAATTACCAAGAAGGCCATGTGCTGTCCGGCTGGAAGAACTCCAATCGCTGCCAACCCCATAGGGATGCCGACACCGAAAGCCACGACCACAGCCACCACGAGCCACCGAATAAGCAGGGGGCGGTGCGCGTCAACGTCGTCAAGCACGCCCTTGCGAGCCCACACGAAGCCAATCATCATCACCGGCAGGTAGAGGAACAGCTGCAGCGGCAGGGTAGTGATGCTCATTGTCAGGACCTCGAGATTCGCGCCGAGCATATCCAGGTAACTCGTTTCAATCGCGCCGCCGTTGACGAACTCGCTCATGTCGGAGCCGGAGAGCCCGGTGTCGGGCATCGCAATTGTGAATACCAAAAACAGCAGGCTCACTGCAGCGTTGATCGTCAGCGCAATCCACGCGAGAATCGTCAGCACCTTGTTGCTGAGGCCCATAAGCAGCCCCAGGATGATGCCGCAGATGCCGTAGAGAAACATGATGTCGCCAAAGAACAGAAACAGCATGTGCGCGATGCCGAACAGCCCCAGGAACGCATAACGCTTTACGACGACCACCCGCGCCCGCGAGATTGGAAAGTTCCTCCTGGCCAAACTGCGGACGATGAGTCCCACACCGAAGCCGAGCAGCGTTGCGAACATCGGCAGCCCGCGGTTATGCGCGGTCACTGCGGTAAACAGCACGGTGGCCTTGTCGGCGATGCTGTCGCTTATGACGCCGCCGAAGAATGCTGCGGGCAGTTCGGGATCTGCAACCAGCCAGGCGGTGGCAATGTTCGCGATCGCGATGCCGAGGAGGGCGAATCCGCGCGCAGCATCGGGGACGAGCATGCGGGGTCTGGGGTCGGTGTTAGAACTGGGTCGGTTGTCAGTCATTCCTCCAACGTAAAGGAACTGCGGGTGGGTGCGCAGGTTGGCGGCGGACGGCGATTGTTGCAGGAGCCTTGCGGCATATCGAAAAGCGATATAGTATCGAAAATCGATACATCGAATAACGATGTGTTGGGGTTTGGCTGCAGCTCCAAGCGCCCCGCAGAATAATCTCACTAACCGCGCCAATTACGGTGCAGTAAGGAAGTTAGCTATGGTATCTCCACAGACCAAGAAGCCAAATGACCCGTATGTCAATCAAACTAAGGAGCGCCGGGATGTAATCGTGAGCCTTTTTGCCGGAGTGTTTGCACTGGTTTACATTTTGCTCCAGCTCCGCCATCCGGTTCTTCATCAGCAGTTCCCCAGTGATCTGACCCTGCTTTTGCCCGAAGTGCTGGGAAGTGGCAAAGGGGTTCCTATCGAGGTTATGAGTGGTGGAGTCCTCTCCTTGTTTATTGCTGCGACTGTTGTTCGATGCGCTATCGTCGCCGCGATTGCCGTGCTCTGCGTGTTGTTCTCACTCTCGTACCTGAAGGGCGAGTTTTTTACAGTTAAGACTGCGCGACGAGTTATGGCTATCTCCTGGCTGGTAGCGATGTATCCGGCAAGTAGTTTCCTACAGCATATGGGTGAAAACTGGGTCGCAAGTGGCCTGAATCTGAGCGCGTGGTACCAGCGTGATCATGCCGATTTCAATGAGCACCTGGGAATATGGTTTGTGCTTATGATAGTCATCTCCACTCTCGGAGTTATGTTGTTCCGAGCTGCGCGAATGCAGGAAGATCAGGAAGGACTCATTTAAATGGCGAAGGTTGTGTGCCACTTAGATGAGCTGCTTGAAAGCCGCGGAATGACGTTGGCAGCCCTTTCCGAACAGGTCGGGGTCACTCCGGTCAACCTCTCAGTGCTGAAAAACAACAGGGCGAAGGCCGTGCGATTCACGACGCTCACTATGTTGTGCGAAGCTTTGGACTGCCAGCCAGGAGATTTATTCTCGGTGGAGTAAGTGTGTTCGCCGTCTGAGAAGTCTAGGGGTACTGGGCGCCCAACGAGCCCTAAGCTTCGTCGGCAAGCGTCGGGCGCACCGGGCGCGCAAGCTGCGTCATGTGCGTACGGCCGCGCAGCTCCACGGACTTCAGGGTGGTCCAGCGAGCCTGCTCGTCCTCGTTGGCCAGGCGAATGGTGGAAGCTGTGGCGAGCACGCGGCCCGGGGTGTCCTTGGCCAGCTCGGTCAGACGGGCAGCCTGGTTAACCGCGTCACCAATAACCGTGTATTCAAAACGGTCGCGGGCACCGATGTGGCCGGCAACGACGTGCCCGGCGGAGACGCCAATGCCAGCGCTGAGTTGGAGGTCGAGCAGTTCCTCGCGCAGTTCACGGGCGGCGGTGAGGGCGTGACCAGCCGTGTCGTCGAGGGGCAGGGGAGCGCCGAAGACAGCAAGAGCCGCGTCACCCTGGAACTTGTTGATAATGCCCTTATTGCGGTGCACACAGTCGACAACGTGGTCGAAGAACGCATTGAGTTCGCGGACAACGACCTCTGGCGAGTTCTTCTCCGCGAAGCTGGTTGAACCAATTACATCCACAAACAGCACCGCGACCAGGCGATTCTCGCCGCCCAAAGTTGGCTTTTCTTCCAAAGCCTTGCGGGCGACCTCAGATCCGACGTAACGGCCAAAGAGGTCACGGACCCGCTGACGCTCCTGCAAGCCACGCATCATTTCATTGAAGCCCGCTTGGAGGACACCCATCTCGGAGCCGTCGTAAATAGGCACGCGTGTTTCCACCTGGCCCTGGCGGACCTTGTTAATTGCGCCCGTGAGATCCCGAATCGGGTCAACGATGGACATGCTGGCCAGCATCGTGCCGAAATAGCCGGTAATCAGAGCCAGAATTGCCAGCGCGGTGATGGTGGGCAGCAAATCTGCCGCATCATCTGTGAATAGGCCACGGCGCTGACCAATCAGCACAAGCAGGATTGCCACCACTGGAACACCACTGGTCAACACCCATGTCTGGCGAAGGCGGTGACCAATCGGTGGCTCCAGCGAGGAATCCGGAGCCCGACGCGCCAGCGCCTCCACGGCGACCGGACGCACCATGCGCTCCGCAATCAGATAGGTCAACAGCGCCACCATGGCGCCACCGAGTACCGAGGTGAGCAGCACCATCAGGCCAATCTTGCTGTCATAGGCGAACGCGACTCCACTGAAGACAATCACGCCCAGAGACCAGATGACGGTACCCAAGAGTGCCTGATAGACAGGCACGCGCATGACCAGATATCGTACCCGCCGCGGATCGTGCATATCCGGATGACGCTGCCATTTCAACAACGGCTTGAACAGGATCCAAGTAGTGCCGATTCCCGCAATAATTGCCAGAACCAGGTAACCAGCCAGGGCATAGATGACCCCATTAGCCAACCGCGGCAGGTGAGTTTCTTGGTTCAGTGGCAACAGCATGCCGAGGAACAAGCCGACAATCATGGCTCCGACAAGGTTGCAGACGAAGATAAATGAGGCATAAGCAGGCCACATTGTCCCGCTTAGCCATTTCAGATTTCGCCAGAGCCGTTGCATGATTACTACCTTAGTGGCAACCCCGGATTGCAGGGAGTAGTTACCTCACAAGAGTCTCGTGGGGCGCGCTAGAGTTGTGGCCATGACAGAGCCGATGACAGAGCGCAGCGTGTTTTCTCGTATGCCCGAAACCGGTGGGGTTCGCCAGCGGCTGCAGGCTGCTGTGCGCGCTGCGCATTATCGCTTTGCCAACGGTCAACCGCTGGCAGGCGATGGGGTGGAGGTTTCGCCGGAAGGTGGGGACGCGGGGTCGTCGTTAAGCGATGTGCCACGCGACTCGGACATGACGCACGCCTGGCTGTTCACGGGACCTGCGGGGTCGGGGCGGTCGGTGACGGCGACGGCGTTTGCGGCGGCGCTGCTGTGCACGCGGCATGACAACCCCGGATGTGGCGAGTGCGAGGGCTGCCGGACGGCGCTGGCGGGAACGCATGGCGATATCAAGATTGTGCGCCCGGAGGGCACCATCATTTCCGTGGCGACGGTGAGGGACGAGCTGCGGCCCTGGGCCTACAAGATGCCCACAACGGCGGATTGTCGCGTGCTGATCATCGAAGATGCCGACCGTCTCAACGAATCCGCCTCAAATGCGCTGCTCAAGGTGGTGGAAGAACCGCCGCTGCGCACCGTCATCATCATGTGCGCACCAACGACGAACGCGGAGGATTTCTCCGTTACGCTCCGTTCGCGCTGCCGCCACGTCTATGTGCCGACGCCGCATATCGACGACGTTACAAACCTCCTGCGCGCAGAGCGGCCAGAGCTTACCGACGAGCAAGCGGTCTGGGCCGCGACGGTGTCCAACGGTCACATTGGGCGTGCGCGTGGCTTTGTCTCCGATGAGGGCTCGCGTGCCTGGCGGGGCAAGGCCCTGGATTTCGTAGAGGCCGTGTTCGACCCGGCGAAGTCGTATTTGGCGGCGCGAGAGTTAGCCAACGAAGTGGCTGGCGAGGTGAAGCGGCGGATGGAGCCGCTAGAGGCTGAGGAGCTGGAGAATCTCGAGCGCTCGTTGGGTGTAGGTGCGTCTGGCAAGGGTGCGCAGGCGGCGCTGCGCGGCTCTAAGGGCGTGATCAAGGAGCTGGAGGATAATCAGAAGCGGCGGCGCAGGCGCGCGGAGTCAGATCTGATTGACCTGTCGTTGACCGACATTATGGGGCTTTACCGTGACGCCCTGGTGCTGGCGTTTGGGGCGGAACGTGCTGGGTCTGCTTTTGACGCTTCTGTTTCAGATTCCGGCGCTGATTCCGAGTTTGGGGATGGCTCCGTCTATCTCATTAATCCGGACCGTCGTCGGACAGCCGCAGAGCTAGCCCGACGTCTTCCGCCGGAGGCGATATTGGCCTCCATCGATGCTGTCACCGAGGTGCGCGGCATGCTGGTGACCGCGGTGAAGTTGACGGTCCTGATGGATGAATTGATGGCTAAATTGCAGATCGCAGGGCAGGTTGGTCGCAGGTAAGCCGCGAAAAGCACCTAATTCAGCGGACTGCAGGCCCCATTTTGGTAGCGATGGGGGCAGTGCAGTAGTATTACCGCTTGTACATTTTGTGCAGGGTTATTTCTGCTTGCTTGAAAGCTCGGCGCAATGTGCGTGCCGCCTTAGCTCAGTCGGTAGAGCGTCTCACTCGTAATGAGAAGGTCGCGAGTTCGATTCTCGCAGGCGGCTCGGTTTTAAAACGGGATCCTTGGAAAAGGGTCCCGTTTTTTATTTTTTGGATCGGTCAAACATGAGGAGAGCGAATCCGGCGGCAAGCCGACGTGCGGTGATTCCCCGAAACGAATGGGGGCGGAAATCTCGGAGCCGGGGACTCTCAATCGAGTGTTTGCTACTGTTACTCAGCACATGGCAGGTACGCAGATACTAGGAGAACGCACGATGCGACAGCCCGGACACCAGCGATTAGTAGTGCGACCATCAGCGGGACGACTAGCTGCGGTTTTGGCGGCCGCGGCAATCATGCCTGCCGGTCTTGTGGCCTGCACCATCGACACGGAGGCTTCCAGAGCAGGAAGCGCTCAGCAAGCTGCCTCGGCGGAAACTCAAACGTCCTTGGCAGCTGAAGAAGAGGCCATGCAGATGCCGAACCCCACTCCGCCGAATGAGGAGTTTGCAATGCCTGATTCTGCTAACCCCGACGCAGTCGCTCCGGGCGACGCGCCACAACAGCAAGCTAATCGCGCTACTTCGCGTGCCGACGGCTCCAGCGCTGTAGCCGGCAAGGTCATCTACCTCGACCCTGGGCACGCCGGCACCCCACCACCTGCTGACCTGATGGTCACTGACGGTCGTGGTGGCCAAAAGCCGTGTAATACCTCCGGCACCGCTTCCAACGACGGCTTCCCGGAGCACGAGTTCAATTGGCTGATGGCGCAGGAAATCAAGCAGCTGCTCGAACAGCGCGGTGCTCAGGTGCTACTCAGCCGCGAGGATGACGCAGGTCGTGCAGATTGCATCGATGCCCGTGCAGAGAAGGAAAATGCCTCCAACGCCGATGCCGTGGTGAGTCTCCACGCTGACGGCGCTGGAGAGGGCAACCGCGGATTCCATGTGTCGGCGATTTCTCAGCCACTCGCCAATAATGACGAGCAGGGCTCTACCGCGCTGGCAACCGCCCTGCGCGATGCTTTCGTGTCAGCCGGTTTTGCTCCATCCAACTATCTCGGCAGCGAGGGGCTGAATCCACGCGCGGATCTCACTGGACTCAACCTATCGACGAAGCCAAAGGCACTGGTCGAATACGGCAACATGCGCGATAGCAGCGACATTGCCCTCTTGACTTCCAGCGAAGGCCGTCAGCGCTTGGCAGAGGCCACTGTGGCTGGGTTGGAAGGTTTCTTGGCGCAGTAGCCAACCGGCCAACACGCTAACTAGCCGGGTTTGCCTTAGCTTTCGGTGTCATCGCGTCGTAAGGCTCCATCATGGGGATATCCAGCATGGTGCTGGGGACACCGAAGGCGTCGACAAGCACCTCAGACCAGGGGCCAAGGGAATCAACAAGATCGGCCAAGCCCGCCCGCGCGCCCTTGGTGCGAGTACCGGTGAGCAGTGACTGCTCCAAGAACCAGCCGGCGTTATCGCAGACCACCGACAGGAAGAACACATCGCGAACCTGCTCGAGCACCTCTTGAGAGCGCTCATCTGTGAGTGTGGATTCAGCTTCAAAGAACGCTTCCAAAATCATGCGATCGATATGCGCCCACGCGCAGGAAATCATGTGGTCCTGGACCTTGTCCACCAGCTTCGCGGCCTTTTCCACAGGCAGTTTCCGCGCCGGGCGCAGCCTGCGAGCAAGGGACTTGAGAAGTCGATTCTCGCGCTCGATGAGCAATTGCATCTGGCTGGCGGGGTCAAAGAGCGAGGACTCATCAGCGTCAGTCAGCGCATCCAAGAGGTTCTGAACGACGGCGTCCGCACCGGTGCGACGGCGCAAAATGCCACTGAAATTGTCGAGGCCGAAGCGCACCATTTCCAGGTTGGAAAAACTCTGTACCTCCCGGGCAAAACCACCCAAAAGTTCCTTGGTGACCAGCTGCAACATCACCACGTTGTCGCCCTCAAAGGTAGTGAATACGTCAGAGTCCTCTTTGAGAATGGTCAACAGGTTCTCCGCCATGTAGCCAGCTCCACCGGTGGCCTCACGCATCTCCTGGATGGCATCGGTGGCATGCGCGGTGTTGGCGACCTTCAATGCGGCGGCATGTGCCTCCGCTTCACGTAGATCGCGAGCCTGCTCCGGGGTTAGATTCGCACGGTCCAGCCCTTCCGCTTCGAGGTCGTGAATCCGCTTGATCAGCAGGTTGGTGGCAAATTGCAGACCGTACGAACGCGCAATGCGGGGGAGTAGTCGGATTCGGTGCTGGCGGTGCTCAATGAGTTTCTTTTCCGGCAGCGAATCGTCGGGAGCAAATTGGCGCCGCAAGTGTGCGTACTTGGTGCCGATGGTCAGTGCGGTGCGGGTTGCCGCACCAGCGGCCGCACCGACTGTCACGCGGCCGCGCACGAGGGCACCGAGCATCGTGAAAAACCGTGCATTGGGGCTGCCAATATCGCTGCTGTACTCGCCAGCGGCCGAGACATCTGCGAAACGGTTAAGCAGGTTCTCCCGCGGCACGCGGTAATGGTCGAACATGAGAGTGCCGTTGTCCACGCCCAAGAGGCCACCTTTGGTGCCGTGGTCGCCAATCGCAACCCCGTCGACAGGCGAACCGTCATCATTGCGGATCCGGGCAACAATGCAGTGCACACCATGGGATTCTTCTTGTCCTGGTGTGTAGAGCTGGCAAAAAACCGCAGCCCAGCGCCCATCGCGCGCGGCGTTGCCCAAAAACCATTTCTCAGAGGAAGCTGTCGGCGAATTGAGGATGAATTCTTCCGTCTCGGGGTCGTAATGTGCCGTGGTTTCGAGTGATTGCACGTCCGAGCCGTGGCCGCGTTCGGTCATCGCAAAGCAGCCGAGAGCCCGCAGCTCAATGAGGTCACGCACCAACTCGCTGTGACGCTCAGTCCCCAGATTGCTGACAGCGCCGCCGAAAAGGCCCCACTGCACTCCGGACTTCACCATCAACGACAAGTCGGTGTGGCCGAGCATTTCAATCCCGGAGAGTGTCCCGCCGGTATCTCCTGTGCCTCCCTGGTCAGTGCGGAAAGCACCATAGGGCATGCCGGTCTTAAGCACCTTGGACAACGCCTCGGTGGTGTGCTGCCTGGCCTCCTCCACGGTCAGCCCAGAGGTGGGCCGCAGGGTGGGGTCTTCTAAAAGGGCGCGGACATCAGCGCGCGCCTCGGGGAAATAGCCGTCCAGGACCTTTTGCAGTGCGCGTGCCACTTCCGGTTCCGGACGGGAGGGGAGTGTCTTCGGAGCGTCGGTCGAGCGCCGGCGGGGGATTCGCGTGGAGCTGGAAGAATTCTGTGCCATAACCCAACGTTAATGGGATATCTGGGGCTTGTCAGTCGCTTTCGACTGAGAAACTCATGAGGAAATCGGGGCCACGGGTCGGAAACAAGCTACCGGGATAGAACGAAGGCGGAAACGCAAAAGCCGTCGTCAAGCAAATACCGCGTTGTGCAGTGCTTGACGACGGCTCGCGTAATCAGACCCTCGGTGGGGCAGACCCCCTAGCTGTGGGAACTAGACGCGCGACTTAACTTCGTCGAGGTTAGTTTCCGGGTGCTCGATGAGGTCTCGGTCTTCAAGACCCTTCGGCAGCAGGAACAGGGCAATCAGTGCCGGGATAGCCATGGCCATCAGGTAGATGGAGATGTAGAACGGGTTACCGGTGGCGTCCATGATCATCTGGGCAATCATCGGTGCGAATGCACCACCCAGGACAGCGCCGATGGCGTAAGCGATGGAAGCGCCGGAGTAGCGAACCTCAGCCGGGAACATCTCGGAGTACATGGCCGGCTGCGGGCCGAAGGTCAGTGCCAGCGGCAGAGTGAGGACTGCGACGGTCATGACGTAGAGGAACGGGCCCTTATCCAGGAGGCTCCACATGACGGCTTCCCAAATCATGATTAGGACGTAGCCGATGATGAAGGTCTTTGCGCGGCCGATACGGTCGGACCAAGCGCCGGCCATGAACATGAAGATGGTCCAGCAGATACCGGCGACGAGAGTGCCTGTCCAAGCGACGGTTGCGGGGTAGCCCAGTGTCTTCTGTGCGTAAGCGCCGAAGAATGCGATCACGAGGTAACCGGTGGCCTGCTGAGCAGCGAAGATCAGGGCGCCCTGGATAACCTTGCCCCAGTGGTTGCGGAAGAGCTCCGGCAGCGGAGCGGAGCGCTCAGCAGACTCAGCCTGCATAGCCTGGAAGACCGGGGACTCATCGACGGTGCGACGAATCATGTAACCAATCAGAACCAGGATGAAGGACAGCAAGAATGGCACACGCCAACCCCAGTCCATGTAGGCTTCCTCGCCGATGATAGCCATAACAATCAGCATGGTGCCGGTAGCCAGGGTCAGACCCAGGGGAACACCGGCCTGCGGGAATGCGCCGTAGATACCGCGCTTTTCCTTCGGTGCGTACTCCACGGACATCAGGGCCGCACCGCCCCATTCGCCACCCGCGGAAAGGCCCTGGAAGATACGGAGCAGGACCAGCAGGATAGGTGCAGCGATGCCGATTGACTCATAAGTCGGCAGCAGACCGATACAGAAAGTAGCTGCACCCATGCCGATGAGGGTGAAGACCAGAATCATCTTGCGGCCGTAGCGGTCACCGATATGGCCGGCGACGATAGCGCCAAGCGGGCGGAAGAGGAAGGAAATACCCAGGGTTGCCCAGGCGAGCACCTGAGCGACCTGTGGGTTCGACTTCGCAGCCGGCTCGATGAAGTGCGGAGCGAGCACGATAGCTGCGGCCTGAGCGTAAATCAGGAAGTCATAAAACTCGATGGTCGTACCCACGAGAGTTCCCGTGAGCACCTTGCGGCGCTGCTTGGGATCATTCGCGATGATCGAAGTAGTCATAAATAACAAGACTTTCTTTACATACCCGTCCGCACGGCCATCGAGGACCTTGGCGATCTCAGCGGTCGTGCAGAAATCGCCCCAGGTTTTTCTCAGCCAGCGTTTGGGGAATGGACAGATTGTTTGACGGTGTCGAATTCTTACACAGCCAGACCGGTAGCGACCAGCGTTTGAACTTCAGCGAGCGATGACAAAAAGTGGGCAACGGGGGTAATGGGGGTTGGTGAATGGCGGTAGATTTCCTTTGTTTGTGACCGAATTCATTTTCTAGATGTCTGAAAAAGGTGGAATCGGGGGTATGTAAAGGGTGTGGAATGGATGCTACTTAACGACGGGCCGTTTCCGGCCTGATGTGCGCGAGCTGAGGGCCGTTCGTGTGTGAGACAGTCTTAAATAGGTGAAATCTGCGTTTTATGGCTGTTCGGCTACCCCCACATTGAACTAATTTGTAATTATATAATCAGAAATTGTGTGAATAGTGTGGCGAAAGTGACGCAAGATACGAAAGAAGTAACGGAACAATAACGATGTAGTGTCGAAAAGGTCATTGCCCCCGGATGGGGCGGGGATGCAAGGTCGGCAACATGCCACCCCGAGACGGGGGTGTGAGCCCCAGGTTTCAGGGGCATTTGTGCCGAGACCAACCCGAGGTGACCAAACTGGGCACGCCACCGCATTAGCCACCACTCCACTAGCCGCCACAGCACTAACCGACTCAGTTGCCCCGCCCCGCCTGCTCAACTATCTCGGCACACCTCTTGTGGTTAGCTCCGGTGGCTTAAATCTGCACCATTGTGCGTAAGGCGCTGGGGACCGTCGTAAAGTAAACGACATGTCTTCTCACGCAGGAACTAACGGCAATGAAAATGAGGTACCTCACGGCAGGGCCAAATCCAATAAGGGCACGCCGTTGTGGTTGCTTGCCGCAATTGCAGTTTTCGCCGTCGCGTGGGGTGGCAACGAATTCACGCCGCTGATGGTGATGTACCGCGAAAATGCCGACCTGGCGCCGGTGTTTATTGACCTTCTATTGCTGGTCTACGCCCTCGGTATCGCGCCGGCACTGCTGATTTCCGGCCCAATCTCGGACCGTATCGGCCGTAAGCCGGTGATGCTCGCCGCGCCGGTTCTCTCGATTTTGGGGTCGACTCTTATTGCGTTGGGCGAGACTACCGCCCCGCTTATCCTTACCGGTCGCTTTATCTCTGGCTTGGCAGTCGGCATTGTCATGGCCGTGGGCGGCTCGTGGGTAAAGGAGCTCTCTGATTCGCGCTTTGACCCCAAGGCCAAGTCAACCTCAGGCGCGAAGCGTCAGTCCATGGCGCTGACCTTGGGCTTTGGTCTGGGTGCGGGAATTGCCGGCACGCTAGCGCAGTTCGCACCGCTGCCGGGGCAGTTGGCTTATATCATCCACATCCTGATTTCTATCCCGACAATCTTCGGTCTGGTGGCTGTGCCGGAGACCCGCCAGTCTCCGCACCTGGGCGGCAGCAACGCCCCGCACGAAAGCGTCTGGGAGTCCCTGCGTACCCCTTCGGTAACTAACCGTCGCTTCCTGCTCGTCGCCGCGATGGGAGCGCCGTGGGTCTTCGGTGCAGCCGGTGTTGCCTACGCAATCATTCCGTCGTTGCTGCAGGACCACGTCTCCCAGCCAGTGTTCTACTCCGCGATGGTCACACTGTTCGCGCTACTCTGCGGTTTTGGTATTCAGCAGATTGGTCCCCGCTTTGTGACCGAGCACAACGCCCGCGGTTCGCTAATCGCAATTGGCATTGTGGTTATCGGTATGGGCTTGGCGGCCTGGATGTCCACCAACCCCACCGCAGTGACGGCGTTCATTGCAGCGCTGGTGTTGGGTGCCGGCTACGGTCTGTCCATGTTTACCGGCCTCAACGAGGTACAGCGCATCGCTGGCCCGCGCGATATGGCTGGTCTGACCGGTATCTTCTACTGTCTGACCTACATCGGCTTCGCATTCCCGGCAATTCTGACCAAGCTCTCCGAGTCCATCTCCTGGATGACCTACCCGGTCATGCTCGGTGGCGGTATGGTCATCGCCATCTTGATGGGCTTGGTTATTTTCTTCAATTCCACTGTCAACCTGCCACAGCGCGCTGAGTAATCTCGCATTCCTCGGAAGACTAATCAACCCCGTCAATGTGAGGTTGGCACACGTATAAGCGGTTTTCCTTACTAAGCGCCTATAGTTCTTCCTATGGAGAAGCACAAGAACGAATCACCGGCCACCGCGATGACAGAATCGTCGGCAAGCGCGAAACCGCGCGCGCTGGTGACGGGTGGTGCGGGATTTATCGGTTCGACGCTGGTTGACCGGCTACTGGCTGAAGGGTACGCGGTCACGGCGCTGGACGATCTCTCCCACGGAAAGCTGGAAAACCTCCAGCAGGCATCGCTTAACGACGACTTTGAGTTCATAACCGCCGATGTGCTGGAGGTGGACTGGGACGAGCTGCTCGAGCAAAGCCGCCCGGAGGTTATTTTCCACCTCGCAGCGCAGATTGATGTTCGGATTTCCGTGGCCGACCCGGTGCGAGATGCGACGCTGAACATCATTGGCACAATCAAACTTGCCGATGCGGCCCGAAAGCACGGTGTCCGCAAGGTTGTGTTTACATCTTCGGGCGGTTCCATCTACGGCACGCCGGAGGAGCTTCCGGTGACGGAAAACGTGCCGGTCAATCCGATGAGCCCCTATGCCGCCTCAAAGGCAACGGGCGAACTGTACTTGAATATGTTCCGCAATCTTTACGGGCTCGAATGCTCGCACATCGCGCCGGCGAATGTGTACGGCCCGCGGCAGGATCCGCACGGCGAGGCCGGTGCGGTTGCTATTTTCGCCCAGCGACTGCTGGCGGGAGAGCCAACCAAGGTATTCGGTGACGGAGGAAATACCCGCGACTATGTCTATGTCGACGATGTGGTGGATGCTTTCTACCGCGCATCCGGCGAGGTCGGTGGTGGAATGCGCTTTAATATTGGCACCGGCGTAGAAACCTCGGATCGGCAGCTGCACTCGTTGGTGGCGCAGGCTGCGGATGCCGAGGATAATCCAGAGTTTGCACCGCCGCGCACTGGTGATGTGGCGCGGTCGGCGTTGGATCCCACGCGGGCGCGTGAGGTACTCGGCTGGGAGCCAGCTATGAGTATTCAGGAAGGTGTTGCTCGTACTGTGGAGTACTTCCGGAATCGGGGCTAGCGCAGCTTACGCGGGCGGCTTCGCGCAGTCGTCCGCGTAGGTTAGCCGTGAGTCAGCCAGGTTACTTGCCAGCTTCCTCCGCGCGCTTGGCGTGGATGAGAGCCAGCTCGATATTGTCCTCGAACACGTCGAGAGGCTGTGCGCCCGAGACGAACTGAGTACCAACGAGGAAGCCCGGAGTACCGGAAATGCCCAGCATGGAACCGAACTGGGTGGCATTCTCGACCGCCTCGGTCCACTTGCCGTCCTTAAGCTCCTTTTCAAAGCGCTTCATGTCCGGCACACCGGCCTCACGAGCGACGGCAATCAGTTCCTTTTCAGTGAACTCCGGGTGGCCCTGGCCCTTTTCGCCGGCCTTCTTAAACAGCGCACGGGAGAACTCCCAGAACTTGCCCTGAGCTGCCGCGGCACGGCCGGCCTCAGCGTCCTTGATGGCCTTCTCACCATTGATGGCCATATCGTTCCACTCCAGGCGGACCAGTCCCTCATTGACGTACTTTTCCACGAGGGCAGACTCGGTTTCGTTTGCGAACTTCGCGCAGAACGGGCATTCGAAGTCCGAGTAGATTGAGATTACGACCGGCGCATCCACTGCACCGAGAGCAAAAGGATCATTTTCATTGCGGCGGTGGACATTGTCCATATCCTCCGGGGACTTCAGCTGCGCTCCCGCCTTTGGGCCGTAGATGCTGGCGTCGAAAGAGCCATTCGGGCCAGGTACAGGCGCAATTTCCCCCTTGCCTGGTGCAACGCCCGCCATGTTGACGGTGCTCACGCCGTTGAAGCTAGCCGAACGCGAGCCAGCGAAGAAGCCCGCTGCGCCGACAACGATCAATGCGACGACAGCTAGCGCCCATGCGGCGTTCGGAATCGAGTACCACGACTTGGTTTTTCCATCACTGTCGGCAGACCAGGACTCCAAGTCCTGTTCAGTGGGTACCGGCTGAGAAGCCTGCTGGGGTTCCTGCTGTGTCCCCTGCGGCGCTGCGTCTGCCGAGGGCTGCTGCGAATCGCTGCTGTTGTCAGCGGCGATGTTGTCCTTATTTTCTTCGCTCATGGCTTCTATGGAACCACAGCCTCAGATTCACATGCGCTTAGCGTGCCGATTAGTCGGACGGAGCGTTGTTCTCGGCGTTCGTCGCGCTGTCTTTTTGGCTGCTGTTCTGGCTGCCCGAAATCACAATTTCTTCTTCCGGACGCACAGCGGTCTTCAAGGCCACTGCACGAGCCAGTCGCGCGTAGCGTAGCTCCTGTTCGCGGAAGCGAATGTAGGACGACACCGTGGTAAACACGAACGCCAACACCAGTACGTAGAGCAGCAAATCGGTGCCCCGGGTCACACCAATCCAGTTGGCCACCACGGTCAGATCGTCGGGACGCACGATTGCCCACAGGCACGCGATGACGAAAACGACGAATCCCAGTTTCACGCCCGCCTTGGCGCGCGCTTTACGACGGTTAGCGACGAAGTAAGCCACCAGGCCCACCATCGCCAGCAGCAAAATAATTTGAACGATGGATGCGGTCATGGCAGCCTCTTCGAAATCAGGGAGTCGGCAAGGATATTGACACCGTTGAACAAGGATTGCCCTTTGGACATGGAGTATTCCGTGTAGAGGATATCCACCGGCTGCTCAGCGGTACGCCAACCTCTGCTGTCCATGACCTCGACAAATTCGGAGGCATGGCTCATGCCGTTCATGCGCAGGTTCAGTTGCTCTGCCACCGTGCGGTTGAAGGCGCGTAGGCCGTTGTGGGCGTCGGTAAGCCCGAGCCGGCGCGTGCGTGGTGACAACATGACCACCGTCTTGAGGACAATTCGCTTAATCAGCGGCACCTGGTCATCCTCGGCGCGAGGGCGGCCGAAACGGGTTCCCACAATGATGTCGATTGGTTCGGTGCGCAGTCGCTGCACCATAGCGACGACGTCCTTGACCTGGTGCTGGCCATCGGCGTCGAAGGTGACAAAGTACTTCGATCCAGCCTGCGCGCGAGCGTATTCCACGCCGGTCTGGATAGCGGCACCTTGACCCAAATTGACAGGGTGGTTGACCAGGTGAGCGCCGGCCCTGTGGATCTCCAGGCTGGAGTTATCCGAAGAGCCGTCGTTGACCGCGACAATGTTGGGGAAGGTCTCGCGAGCGTGCTCGAGAACCTCACGAATAACCTGGCCCTCGTTGTAGCACGGCACAATCAGCCAGGTGTCCGAGAAATCCATGTTGTCAGTCATCGCTCCGAAGCCTACCGCACAAACAATCGTCGATATGCGCGTGACATGAGCTGAGTTGGCAAAAGTCGGAAAAGTGTCCGCACCGCCAAGTTAAATACCGCCCGCGGCCGGGAAATCAGTCCCTCAGCTACCAGCGTGCGCTGGAGCTGGCGTTCACCGCGGATGATGCCGCGCGAGGTTCGTCGCTCGAACATGCCGTCGGCGCGGAAGTACACCAGCGGCTCGGGCAGATTCTTAAACTTCGCGCCGGCGGCCATGAGGCGCACCCAGAGGTCATAGTCCTCCATCAGACGGATGTCGCGATATCCGCCGACCTCACGCACCTTCGCCGTGCGCAGCATCGAGGAGGGGTTATTTACAGGCGAATTGATCTTGATATAACGCGCAATCTCGGCGTGCGTCTGCGGCAGAGTCCGCACGCGCACCACATTGTTCGGCGTGCCCTCGAACTCCGCCATTGCACTGCCCAATACATCCAACTCCGGGTCAGCGGTCAGCGCGTCCCACTGCTTTTCAAATCGGTCCGCACGCGCAATATCGTCCGCATCCAGCCGCGCCACCCATGGTGTTTCCACCAGCCGAAGACCCGCCTGCGAAGCCACTCCCGAGCCACCATTTTCCGCACACCGCAGCACTGTCATCTCCGAATGCGCCTGTTCATGCTTGACGACGACCCGGTCGAGTTCCTGCCCAATCGGGCCATCGATGACCACAATGACGTGCGCGGCCGGACGCGTCTGGTTCCACAGCGACTGCAGCGCAGTATCGAGCTGGTCGGGGACGACGCGGTGGTAGACGGTCATGAGAACCGTGAGGTCAGTGATGGTGGACATGTGAGTCTCGAACCTTGGGAGTTGCAGGGGGATATGGACGGTGCTTTTTGGGACGGCATCGGATGCGGGTGGTGTTATTCCACCGCAAAAGCCTCCGATACGGCTGACCTGGCAGCACGTGGGGAAAGTGTGCGCAGCGCAAGCAGGTGAATGGCAACACCTACTGCAGAGCCTACGGCGATAGCCGCGACCGTGCGTACCGACAGGTGCCCAGGGAGGAAAAGAATGGCAACGGCGATCGTGGTCGCAGCCAACCAACCGATCAGATACATATGGTGCTTCTCCACTGCCAAGGTGACCGAGCCGGTAATCATCAACATGGCGGTCAACGTCGCACCGAGCGTCAGCGCCGCGAGCACCGGCCCGGACACGTGATAGCTATCGTCCAGGATGAGAGTCATGATCCACGGGCCGATGAGCCATGCCAGGCCCGCCCCGAAGGTGCCGAAAGCAGCCAGCGCCCCCAACGGCTTGGCCAGCGCTGCCAGCACGCCCTCGGAGCGATGCCGGACAAAGCTCACAATGATGGCGTTTTGGAACTTCTCCAAGGGCATGAGCAGCGGAGCGCGGGTCAGCGTTACGGCGTAGGCGATTCCCGCAATGGTCACTGCTGCGGTGAAGTTGTTGGCATGCGGCGGGGTAAGTGACTCGGCTATCCCGGCGCCAGTGGTGACCGCTTCGCCGGCAATCTTGACGATTGTCGGAAAACCTGTGACCAGCACAGCAGATGCGCCAGATGCGCCCATGGCCGTGACCATGAGAGTGATGAAGCGGCGCACCGGGACGTCGGCACGCGCGAACATGACCGAGCGGGTTGCCGAGGAAAACAGCGCGAGAATAAGCCAACTGACTGTCCCGAACACCGTAATAATCAGCCAGGCCAGCAGACCCCAGCTGAAGTACCAGGCGACGAGTGCCAGTGCTACGCGCACGAGAATGTCGATCATGATTAGGGCGGCGTAGGGGCCCCACAGCTGGCGGCCGCTGAGCAGACCCGAGGTGGTGGCCTGCATCGAGTACAGAGCAAGGCCAGAGGCCATGAGCAGAATTGCAGTGCCGGCATCATCCTGCACGACCAGTGGGGCCCACAGCGGACCCGTCACTGCCATGGTGATGAAAGTAACTGCGGCGACGCCCAGCGAAACTGTGATGGGACGAGCGCCGAGAGTTTGACCCGTTTCGGTAGCTGTCTGCTCCTGTTCCTGCTCCGGCTTCTGCTCTGGGGTCTGTTCACGGGGCCGCTCCCGCTTCCGGTTCCGCGCTTCCGCAGCACCAATCGCGCGCGTGGTCTCCTGCATCAACCCGCCGAGAACACCCGTGAGCGCGAAGAACAGTCCCCAAAACGCCACGAACTGCAGGTTTATAGCATTGGGAAGTGCGCGGGCCGAGATAATCAGCACCGCGAAGCTGCCTATCGCGGCGACAATCGTGGCCAGCGACAACCATTTGAAACCGGACATTGACAGGCCTCTAGCTCTCTAATCCTTGGCCTTCGAGTAGCCGAGCTTTGCAAACTGAGCAGCCAGCTTCTCGACCACGATTGGAGCACCATTATCGCCGATGCCCTGGTCAGCAGGGGAGCGCGTTGGGTCAGTGGGGAAGTCCGGCAAGGAGCTGCGTGACAGCCAGGAGTCAAAGATGACATCCAGGTGCGAGGTGGTGATGCCACGCTCACGGCACACGCGGTTGGCCAGTGCGCGGAAGTCCACTGCATCGACCACACTGTGGCGGTTAGTGGTGGTCCACTTGCGCACCAGGTCGAAGAACACCTCGTCGCCCAGCAGCAGACGCAGAGCGTGCACAGTCAGCGCGCCGCGCTTGTACAGACGGTCGTCGAACATCAGCTTTGGCCCTGGGTTGGCAATCACGATGTCCTGCTCTTCCTCAAGCAGATCCAGGTAGTGCTTGCGGGCGTGCACATCTGCGCTGGCACCACCGCTGACCTCGGACCACACCCACTCGGAGTAGCAGGCAAACCCTTCGTTGAGCCAGATATCGCGCCACTGCGAAATGCCGACACTGTTGCCGAACCACTGGTGCGACAACTCGTGGGCGATCAGTCGATTCCACGTGTCCTTGCCGTCGGCGTGGTTGGCACCGAAGATGGAAAGCCCCTGAGCTTCAATGGGGATCTCCAGATCATCCTCACAAATGACCACCTGGTAGGCGCGGAAGGGGTAAGGGCCAAAGAGCTTGGCGAATTCATCGAGCATGCGCCCCTGATCGCGGAAGTCATGGCGAGCATTGGCCACCAGCTCAGAAGGCACCCACGCCACCACAGTCGAGGTTTCACACGGCAGCTCGACCTTCTTAAACTGACCGACATTGATGGTGGCCAGGTAGGAGGCCATGGGCTCCTCGGTGACAAACCGCCAGCGGCGGCGCGATCCGCCCACGTTCACCGGAGCGTCGGCAAGCCCTGGTGCGACGACCTCGTAGGGAGCGTCGGTGACCATCGTGAACTCGTAGAACGCCTTGACCTCGGGATCGTCATCGCAGGGGTACCACGATGCCGCGCCCACCGGCTGCGATGCCACGAGTGCACCGTTTTCGAGTTCCTCCCAGCCAATTTCGCCCCACTTCGAGCGCACCGGACGTGGCGTGCCCGAGTAAGTCACAATCAGCCGCAGCGTCTCGTCGGGAGCCAACTCGCGGTCAAAGGTGACGCGCAGCTTGCGTCCCGAATGGCGCCAGCGCTTTACATCGATTGAGTGTGCCTGCGAATCGGAAATCGCATCCACCGAATCGACCCCCAGCGCATCCGCAAAGTCGAGCGTGATGTGTGAGGTCCAAGCATTGATTTCGATATGCAGAGTCGCCGTCGCCTTCAGACGATTCGGCCCGACCCGATAATCGAGGTCCAGCTCGTATTTGTTCACCCGGAAACCCAGGTTGAACGCAATACCGGTATAAGGATTAGTGAAATCAGCGCTACTCACGGCTGTTACCTTACTTGAGCTTGTTCCACAGCCACGTAGATATGAGTGCCTCGACGAACGCGACCTGCGAATTATCCGCCGCACCGGCGTGGCCTCCTTCGGTATTTTCGTGATAATCCACCGGCTGTCCCGCTTCCTCCAGCAGCCACGCCAGGCTCCTCGCATGTGCCGGGTGGACACGGTCATCCCTGGTAGACGTCGTAATCAACGCTGGTGGGTAGGCGCGCTGCTCTCGCTTGACGACGCGCTGGACCGGCGAATACTGCGCAATCGCAGCCCGCTCGGTGGGGTCGTCCGGGTTTCCATATTCGGCCATCCAGGAGGCTCCTGCGGACAGCTTGTGGTAGCGCATCATGTCCGCCAGTGGCACCTGGGACACCACCGCTCCCACTAACTCCGGGTAGGAGGTGAGGCAGACTGCGGTCAGCAGCCCGCCGTTGGAACCACCGCGCACGCCCAGCTGTTCGCGCGTGCAGTAGCCACGTGCAACCAAATCGCGCAGTACGGCCTGATGATCCTCATAGACCCTCATCCGCTCAGTCTTGACCACCGAGGAGTGCCAGGTCGGGCCAAATTCGCCACCGCCACGCAGGTTGGCCTCCACGAAGTAGCCGCCCCGATCGAGCCAGGTCAGTCCACGAATCGCCGAGTACTGTGGGACCAGCGAGACCTCGAAACCGCCGTAGGCGTGCACGAGGGTAGGGGCTGGGTTCGGAGTGGGTGTGGCTGTGGTTGTCTCTGCACTAGCGCCTGCGTCGAAGCGGCCGGTGATGCGATACGGAATCCGCGTGCCATCGGCCGAGGTCGCCCAGTGCTGCCGCGTCTCCATCCCCTCACTGTCGAAGAGCGCCGGAGCACGCCGCACTTCCGTGAGCGGGTTGCCGACTTGCCCGTACCAGAGAGTTGCCGGCTGCGTTGCCGAGGTCGACACCAACCAGATTTCATCGTCGCGTTCAGAGGCCGTATCAATCACGCTCACAGTGGCCTGTGCCGGTAACTCGCCGAAAGCCTCCACCGGCTCCCACGAGCCCTCCCGCAACACGACCAACTTCGTCGCCACATCCTCCAACAGCGTCAACACCAGGAAGTTCTTCGTCCACGCCAGCTGCTGGAACGAGGTGTGCGCATCAGGGGTGAAAATCACCTCCACCTCACGCGAGCCCGCCAGCCACTTTTCGAGCTCCACAACGGCCACGCCACCAGCCGGAATGCCATTGAACTCTGTGCGGGGCATCAGCACCAACCACTGCCGATGGACACTCGTGCGACAGTCCTGCGGCACCTCCAGAATCTGCAGGGAAAAGTCCCCATTCTGCTGCGCCGCCAACTTGCCCGGACGCTCCGCTGCCACGAACCGCTGCGAATTATAAAAATCATGCGCACGCTCGACAAACAGCCGCTCAAAACCCTCCGTCGCGTCGAACCAGCCGCCCACGGCCACATCATCACTGTGGCCCGAGAAAACCACATCCGCGCTTGACGACGGCGTGCCGCGCCGCCACCTACGCACCTGCCGCGGGTAGCCCGAATCCGTCAGTGACCCCGGACCAAAGTCACTGCCAACGAGAATTTCGTCACGACCCAACCAACAGACATCGGACTTCGCCTCCGGGAGGTAGAACGACTCATCCTCGACAAAAATGCAGTTGACGAGGTCAAACTCCCGCACCACAGTGGCATCGGCGCCGCCGCGAGAGAGCAGAATCAACGCGCGGTCATACTCCGGATAGCGGCACACCGTGCCCTTCCAGACCCAGTTTTCTCCCTCGGCTTTCGCCAGCGCATCGAGGTCGATGAGAGTTTCCCACTCGGTCGCCTGCGGATCGTCCTGGCCAGCCAGATAGCTCTGCAACGACGTCCGCCGCCACAGGCCCCGCGGATGCTCGGCATCCCGCCAGAAGTTATAGAGGTACTCGCCGCGCCGCACCGGGTATGCGATCCGGGCATCGGTGTTGAGCGCAGCCAGGATGCGTTGTTCCAGGTTGGTGCGGTCGCTGGTGTCGTCGGCAAGCGAATCGACGCCTGCGACGGTGGCCTCCGACTGCGTGCGGGCCCACGCCAGCGCCTGGGAGCCGTCGATATCGTCCAGCCAATCGGGGACAAGGTCAGTGGAGAGGAAGGAGAGATTGTTGCCCAAGTCGGTGTCCGTGTCGGTGCCCATGCCCACCACCGTAGCCGACCGCAGTAGGTAAAACCGGGACTCGCGCGTGAAGTAAAGACAAGTCGTGCGTAGACTTGTGCACGTGGCTGAACATTTTGATCTTGTAGTACTCGGCGGCGGTCCTGGCGGATACGTCGCAGCAATCCGTGCATCCCAGCTGGGCCTGAAGACTGCCGTGGTGGAGAAGCAATACTGGGGCGGTGTCTGCCTCAACGTTGGCTGTATTCCATCCAAGTCTCTGTTGAAGAACGCCGAGGTGGCGCACATTTTCAACCATGAGGCTAAGACCTTCGGTATCTCCGGCGATGTCTCCTTTGACTTCGGTGCCGCACACGCGCGTTCGCGCAAGGTGTCCGCGGGCATCGTCAAGGGCGTTCATTTCCTGATGAAGAAGAACAAGATCACCGAAATCAACGGTTTCGGTGAATTCACTGGCCCGACCTCCATGGCCATCACTGATGGCGATGACGAAGGCAAGGAAATTACCTTCGATAAGGCGATTATTGCGACCGGCTCTGTCGTCCGTTCCCTGCCGGGCGTTGAGGTCGGCGGCAACATCGTTTCCTACGAAGAGCAGATTCTCTCCGACGAGCTGCCGGACTCCATGGTTATCGTCGGCGCTGGCGCCATCGGTATGGAGTTCGCATACGTCTTGGCTAACTACGGCGTGGATGTCACCATCGTCGAGTTCATGGACAACGTTCTACCGAACGAGGACGCAGACGTCTCCAAGGTTATTGCCAAGGAATACAAGAAGCTGGGCGTCAAGCTCATGACCGGACACAAGACCACCTCCATCGTGGACAATGGTGACTCGGTTGAGGTCAAGGTCGAGGCCAAGGATGGCGGCGACGAGCAGACTCTGACCGTCGACCGCGTTATGGTCTCCATCGGCTTCGCACCGCGCACCGAGGGCATCGGCCTGGACAAGGCCGGTGTTGAGCTGGGCGAGCGCGGCGAGATTGTCATCGACGAGTACATGCGCACCAACGTCGACAACATCTACGCCATCGGTGACGTCACCATGAAGCTGCAGCTGGCACATGTCGCTGAGGCACAGGGCGTTATTGCAGCTGAGCACATGGCGGGTCACGAGACCGAGACAATCCCGGACTACAACATGATGCCGCGCGCAACCTTCTGTAACCCACAGGTTGGTTCCTTCGGTAAGACCGAGGCACAGGCCAAGAAGTGGGCAGAGGAGAACGGTCGCGAGATTAAGGTCTCCACCTTCCCGTTCTCTGCCAACGGTAAGGCGCAGGGTCTGGCGGAGCCGGTTGGTTTCGTGAAGCTCATTGCAGATGCCGAATACGGCGAGCTGCTGGGTGGCCACATGGTGGGCGCCAACGTTTCCGAGCTCATGCCGCAGCTGGTTCTGGCGGAGAAGTACGAGCTGACCACTGAGGAAATCGGCCGCGCCGTTCACATTCACCCGACCATGTCCGAGGCCATGAAGGAAGCAGCCGAGGGCGTTATGGGCAAGATGATTAACCTGTAAGAGGTTGTGGCTTTGGCCTAGGGCCAGTTTTCGCTGGTCCCGGCTCAGGTAGATACGAGTTAGTTCTTAAGTTTATGACAGTTTGACCGTGAAAATCGGTGCGAAAGTGTCATAAACTTAAGCACTTTCTTTTTGGGGTCTTCTTCTTTGAGGCATCCTGCGCAAACCAAGCCCCCGCAAACAGGCCGACCCTGCGCCCGTCGTAAAGCGAATTAGTACGGTGAGACGGTGGAGCGGTGCATGTTGATGTCGATATCCCGATGAATCGGCGGGAACGCGCGCTGCGGACATGCCTCGCGGGAGCAGACCCTGCAGCCGGCACCGATCGGAGTGGCGGCGTCGAGGTCCGCGAGATCGAGACCATCGGCGTACACGGTGCGCTCAGCGTGACGGGCCTCGCAGCCCAAACCGATGGCAAAAACCTTACCTGGCTTGCCGAAACGTGCCGCGTGATGCTCCACGGTCCGCGAGATCCACATGTACGGCCGACCATCCGGCATGAGCGCGACCTGCCGCATGACCTTGCCGGGGTAGGAGAAAGTCTCGTAGACGTTCCACAGCGGGCAGGTACCGCCCGAATGCGTGAAGTGGAAGCCCGTGGCGGATTGACGTTTGGACATGTTGCCCGCGCGGTCGACGCGCACGAATGTCCACGGGATACCGCGCAGGCTGGGACGTTGCATCGTGGACAATCGGTGGCAGATGGTCTCGTAGCCCACGCCGTAAGTGCGCGACAACAGCTCGATGTCGTAGCGCTTCGACTCAGCCATCGCATGGAACGACTCATACGGCAGAATCAGCGCCGCCGCGTAATACGTCGCGACTCCGCGCTGCGCCAGCTTCCGCGACTCCTCCGACATGAAATGCCCGGACGCGACAGCCTCGGAAATGGTCTCGCCCTGCTCCAAAAACCCCAGCTCCGTGGCCATGCGGAAGGCCCGCTGCCCCGGCGAGAGGTGCCGCGCGAGGTAGAGCGTCTTCGTCCGCCGATCAAGGCTGTGCTGCACATCGCCTAACGACGATTCCAGCGCAATCCGAATCCCATGGTCGTTGGACAGCCTGTCGGCCAGCACAGAGACCACATCGGTGGTCTCGTCGGTGATGCGCAGCTCGCGAGCCAGCTCCTCGGCGGCGGTGTCGACCGAAGCGATGTAGTTCTGGCGGGCATAGAAGTAGTCGCGGACCTCCTCATGTGGCATGGTCAGCGCCTGTGAGCCGGAGGCGGTGTCGGTGCTGTTGCCGAAGTTGCGCTCCTCGGTGGCCAGAGAGAGTTTGTCTGTGACGTTGCGGTAGCGGCGGTGGATATCCACCATGATGCGGGCGATGTCGGGATGGTCGCGAACCATTTCCGAGATCTCCTGCAGGTCCATGGGGGACTTAGCGATCTCCTTGTCCATCACCACGTCCTGAACCTCAGCGAGGAGGCGAGAATCGTCATCGCGGGAGAAGAAAGTCGCGTCAACGCCGAATGTGTCCGTGATGCGGAGCAGCACGGGCACAGTCAGCGGGCGGACGTCGTGCTCAATCTGGTTGACGTAACTAGCCGAGAGGCCCAACGCCTGCGCGAGCGCAGCCTGGCTGAGGTCGCGCTCGCGGCGTAGCTGGCGGAGGCGGGATCCGACATAGGTTTTCGACATACTGCCCAGCATATCGCGGGCTTTGCTGAACTTGTGTAGAGAACCGTTGCAACCTTTGCTTGCGTGTGTAGGTGCTGAGGTTCTCAGGCACGCTTCACGACGGCCCGGAGTCGACATGTCGATAAACACACAAAAACACCCAGCGAGGGCTGCAAGTGCAACCCTCGCTGGGTGTTGAAGTTAGGTCCTTGACCTAAGTCCTAAGCCGAGTGACTTAGAACTGACCCTCCTCGGTGGAGCCCTTCAGGGCGGTGGTGGAGGAGTTCGGGTCGACGGTGGTGGCGATGCGGTCGAAGTAGCCAGCGCCAACCTCGCGCTGGTGCTTGACAGCGGTGAAGCCGCGCTTCTCGGCAGCCTCGAACTCGCGGTTCTGCAGGTCGACGAATGCGGACATCTGCTCGCGAGCGTAGCCGTAAGCCAGGTCGAACATGCCGTAGTTCAGGGCGTGGAAGCCAGCCAGGGTGATGAACTGGAACTTGAAGCCCATCTTGCCCAGCTCGTTCTGGAACTTGGCGATCTCGTCCTTCTCGAGGTGAGCGGACCAGTTGAAGGACGGGGAGCAGTTGTAAGCCAGGAGCTGGTCCGGGTACTCAGCCTTGACGCCCTCAGCGAACTTCTTAGCCAGCTCGAGGTCCGGAGTACCGGTCTCCATCCAGATCATGTCAGCGTACGGAGCGTAGGACTTTGCACGCTCGATGCACGGCTCCAGGCCGTTCTGGACGTGGTAGAAGCCCTCGGAGGTGCGGTCACCGGTGATGAACTTCTGGTCGCGCTCATCAACATCGGAGGTGATGAGGGTAGCGGCCTCAGCGTCGGTGCGGGCGATGATGACGGTCGGGGTGTTGGAGACGTCAGCAGCCAGGCGAGCAGAGGTCAGGGTGCGGATGTGCTGCTGGGTCGGGATCAGGACCTTGCCGCCCAGGTGGCCACACTTCTTCTCAGAAGCGAGCTGGTCCTCCCAGTGGGTACCAGCGGCACCAGCGTTGATCATAGCCTTCTGCAGCTCGTAGACGTTCAGAGCGCCACCGAAGCCAGCCTCACCGTCAGCGACGATCGGCAGCAGCCAGTTGTCGACGGAGTCGTCGCCCTCGATGCGAGCGATCTCGTCTGCGCGGAGCAGAGCGTTGTTGATGCGACGAACGACGTTCGGCACGGAGTTAGCCGGGTACAGGGACTGGTCCGGGTAGGTGTGGCCGGAGAGGTTAGCGTCACCAGCAACCTGCCAACCGGAGAGGTAGACAGCCTTCAGGCCAGCGCGAGCCTGCTGAACGGCCATGTTACCGGTCAGTGCGCCCAGAGCGTTGATGTAGGAGTCGTCCTTAACGTTGACGCCTTCCCACAGGATCTCAGCGCCGCGGCGAGCGAGAGTGTTCTCCTCGACGACGGAGCCCTGGAGCTCAGCAACCTGCTCAGCGGTGTAGTCGCGGGTGATACCTTCCCAGCGCGGGTTCTCGTCCCAATCCTTCTGGATTTCGGCGGCGGTACGTGCCTTACCAACGTTAGACATAAACGGAGTCACTTCCTTTTGCTTGCTTTTTGAACTCCGGGTGCTGACTTAAGAACAATTCCGACAGAACCGATCTACAGGCTGACCCGATAGTGACCGCGGTGTCACGTGAATGCAGGGGCGCTAGCAAAATGCTGTACCCCTGCACGCAAACACGCGAACAAAAACAATGTCCGCTTCCGCGTGCCATGTCTCACATTTTGGGGCATAGCGCTACGTTCGTCAAGCAGCTTCCGATGTGAATTCAAGTATGTAATACGGATAACACTTGTGAAGAGTGCAAACATTGTGATGTGTAGCTTGGCTTTAACAATTTTCGCCTGTGACCGGCCGGTACATTTGTACTGTTATTTCCCTATGGCTGGCTCGCTAATAATGTTCCCCCCGCTTTGGGGTGATTTATATTTTGGTAATTATCAAAGCTGGCCGTTAACAGTGTTTGGGGTTTAGGGGGTGTTTCGCTACCCCCGAAATTACGGCCGCAAAGGTAGAAACGGGCTTCTAAATACACTGCCGTTACACCGTCAGTACCCCGCCGGAGCATCCCTGGGTAGTGGCCAGGGTCTCGGTTGTCATCTCGCTTTTATGGTCTGGTTTGAAGGCGGAGACTGTAGCGACGTGATTGGTCGCTGGCCGTTGATACGCAGGTCGCAATAGTAAATGTCTGTGAGGCGCGACACTTTCCCATTGTGTGTGGTGTTCTGTGGCTGGAGGAAAGAGTGCCGGGGATGCTGCAGTCAATGCGGGTGGGGGAGGGCTGGTTGTGGCGTCAGGATTGAATGCCCGAATGGTCATTGGGGAGGGGTGGGGTCTGTTCGCAGGGTGCTCGTCGTAAAGCGAATGAAATGGCAAATGTGAGCGGCGCTATACCGGGCTGGCGGTTGGCGGTTATGGAAAAAGACGGTTCATAAGTGCGCCGAATCACATACAGTAGGGGAACAACGCATCCAGTGTGAGCCGCTGACGTGGCCATGGCTGGATGGGCAAATTGCAATCAATAGTTTTGAGGAGAGCAATGGCACAGCGTATTTCGGCAGGTGGAATGCAGGTCGCGAAGGTTCTTTACGACTTCGTTAATGACACCGCACTCCCCGCCGCCGGCATTGAGGACAAGGACGCGTTCTGGAACGGCTTCGGTGACATTGTCGCTAAGTACACTCCGCGCAACCGCGAGCTGCTGGCCAAGCGCGATGAGCTGCAGGAAAAGCTCGACGCTTGGTACAAGGAACACCCGGGCGAGCAGAATCAGGATGAGTACGTCGCATTCCTGAAGGAAATTGGCTACCTCGTTGACAACCCGGGTGACTTCCAGGTCACTACCGCTAACGTCGACACCGAGATCACTTCCACCGCTGGCCCGCAGCTGGTTGTGCCGGTTCTCAACGCCCGTTTCGCCATCAACGCTGCGAACGCACGCTGGGGCTCGCTTTACGACGCGCTGTACGGCACCAACGCTATTCCTGAAGATGGCGGTGCGGAGAAGGACACCCCGGGCTACAACAAGGTCCGCGGTGACCGCGTTATCGCATGGGGTCGTAACTTCCTGGACAAGGCTCTGCCGCTGGTTGACGGTTCCCACGCGGACGTCACCTCTTACGACATCGTCGACGGTCACCTGCAGGCAACCCTGGAAGGTGGCGCTACCTCCGGTCTGCGCGAGCCGGAGACCCTGGTCGGCTACACCGGTGATAAGGACGCGCCGGAGTCCATTTACTTCAAGCACAACGGTCTGCACATCCAGCTGCTGATTGACCCGGAGTCCCCGGTTGGCAAGACCGACAAGGCTGGCGTCAAGGACATCATCCTGGAAGCCGCTGTCACCAACATCATGGACCTCGAGGACTCTGTCGCCGCAGTTGACGCTGCAGACAAGACCCTGGGTTACACCAACTGGCTGGGCCTGAACGTCGGTGACCTCGCAGTCGAGTTCACCCGTGGCGGCAAGAAGCTGTCCCGTACCATCAACGACGACCGCACCTACACCGCTCTTGACGGTTCCGAGGTCACCCTGCACGGTCGTTCCCTGAACCTGGTCCGTAACGTCGGCCACCTGATGCAGAACCCGGCCATCCTCGACCGCGACGGCGAGGAGATTTTCGAGGGCATCATGGATGCCGTCGTCACCGCTGTGTGTGCAATCCCGGGCCTGGACCAGGACAACGCACGTAAGAACTCCCGTACCGGTTCGATCTACATCGTGAAGCCGAAGCAGCACGGCCCGGATGAGGCTGCATTCACCAACGAGCTGTTCGCAGACGTTGAGAAGCTGCTGGGTCTTCCGCACAACACCCTGAAGGTCGGCCTGATGGACGAGGAGCGTCGTACCTCCGTCAACCTGGACGCCGCCATCAAGGCTGTTTCCGAGCGTGTCGTCTTCATTAACACCGGCTTCATGGACCGCACTGGTGATGAGATCCACACCTCCATCCAGGCTGGTCCGATGTTCCGCAAGGCTGTCCAGAAGACCGCTCCATGGATGCTGGCTTACGAGGACAACAACGTCGACTCCGGTCTGGCACACGGCCTGCAGGGCAAGGCTCAGATTGGTAAGGGCATGTGGGCCATGACCGAGCAGATGGCCGAGCTGCTGGAGCAGAAGATCGGTCAGCCGAAGCAGGGTGCTTCCACCGCGTGGGTTCCGTCCCCGACCGGTGGTGTCCTGCACGCTACCCACTACCACGAGGTTGACGTCTTCGGCGTTCAGGACAAGCTGCTTACCGACGGTCGCCGCGACACCTTCGGTGATCTGCTCACCATCCCGGTAGCGGCAGCTAAGGCTGGCGAGCCGGGCGCTGACTGGTCCGATGAGGACAAGGCCAACGAGCTGGATAACAACTGCCAGTCCATCCTGGGCTACGTTATCCGCTGGGTTGAGCAGGGTGTTGGCTGCTCCAAGGTGCCGGACATCAACGATGTTGACCTGATGGAGGACCGCGCTACCCTGCGTATTTCCTCCCAGACTCTGGCTAACTGGCTGCTGCACGGTGTTGTCACCGAGGAGCAGATCATCGATTCGCTGGAGCGCATGGCCGAGGTCGTTGACCGCCAGAACGAGGGCGATGAGGCATACCTGCCGATGGCTCCGGACTTCGACAAGTCCATTGGTTTCCAGGCCGCCAAGGAGCTCATCCTCGATGGTGTGAACCAGCCGTCCGGTTACACCGAGCCGATCCTGCACCGCCGTCGCCTGGAGTTCAAGAAGCGCGAGGGCATCGACCAGGATTAATTCTTGGTCGGGCTGCGGCTGCCGAGCCTGAAATAACAAAATAGATATCCAAACTGCCGGCGCGCATGCGCGCCGGCAGTTTTGTTTTTGGGGGAAGCGCACCATGATTCTCGGATTCGAGATACCCGGGTTCGCAAGCGGGGTAGGGGCAACGTTGCTAGCGTTGATTGGGAAGTTAATTGAGAATATGCAGTCTGCAACGTCCAAGGAGCTGCGACCCCCCCATGACTAATTCCACGACCGACAGTGCTACCAACCTCGCCAAGGCCAAAGAATTCCTCCATAGCGCGGGCGCAATCCTCTTTGACCTCGACGGGGTAATTACCCCTACTGCCGATGTTCACGAGCAGGCGTGGGCGGACATGTTTAGCGACTACTTCGAGCACAAGGGTGTCTCGGCCTACACAGAGGAGGACTACTTCACCTACCTCGATGGCCGCCGCCGCGATGAGGGCATCGCAGCAATCCTGGAATCTCGCGGCATTTCGCTGCCACACGGTAGCGATGAGGACACAGCGAAAGACGAGACGATTGTCGGGCTCGGGAAGCGCAAAAATGATGACTTCTTGGCGCGAGTCGAGAGGGGAATTGAGGCCTACCCGGGGTCGGTTGCGCTGCTCGACGAGTTACAGGGCGCGAGGGACTCGTCGGCAAGCGAAAAACCGCAGTTGGCGGTGGTTAGCTCGTCGAAGAACGCGGTGCCGGTGCTGACGGCCGCTGGGCTGCGTGAGCGGTTCGTGGAGATTGTTGACGGCGTGGTGGCGCATGAGAACAACCTGCCGGGTAAGCCAGCCGCCGATACTTTCGTGTACGCGGCGAAGAATCTGGGGGTGGCGCCGCGCGATGCTGTGGTGGTCGAGGATGCCATCAGTGGTGTGCAAGCGGGTGCAGCCGGCGCATTTGGTCTGGTCATTGGTGTTGACCGCGGTGCTGGTGCGGAAGCGCTGCGCCGAGCGGGCGCCGACGTTGTGGTCAGTGACTTGGCGGCACTCGTCTAGGCTGGCTCGTGACAAATGGCTGAGACAAAACCGGAAGGCATCATGGCCAACGATTCGACCACGGCAGCAGTCGACGAGACTGAGCGTGTGATTCCGCAGGGGCAGGGTCACGACGCGGAGACCGCAGAGGCTGAAAAACAGGAGGAGACGGTGTCCCCAGTTCGTCGTAAGCAGCGTCGTAACTTCCCGGCGGATCGTGCGGATAAGCACCACCACCTTGTAAATGCCGAGGGACTCATGGACCGAGACATCACTCCGGTCGATGAGTGGCGTCTGATTGAGACGAAGCCGAACGGCCTCCCGCTCGGTTTGGGCGAGACGCTGTTTGCGCTGTCGAACGGGTACATCGGCATGCGTGGCAACCCGCCGGAGGGCCGTGACTCCAGTGAGCACGGCACTTATATCAACGGTCTGCATGAGACCTGGCCGATTAGGCACGCCGAGGACGCCTACGGCCTAGCCCGCCAGGGGCAGACGATTGTCAATGCTCCGGACGCTAAGGCAATGCGTCTCTACATTGACGATGAGCCCCTGCGTCTCGGCAATGCTGAGGTCAGCGACTACGAACGTAGCCTGGATTTCCGCGAGGGCGTGCTGCGTCGTCGGTTCATTTGGCGCACCCCGGGTGGCAAGCGCGTTCGCGTCACCTCTGAGCGCATGGTGTCTTTCCAGGAAAAGCATGTCGCCGCGATGAGTCTGGAAGTCGAGCTGCTGGATGCGGATGCTGCGGTGATGATTAACTCGCAGATCCTCAACCGCCAGGACGGCGAGGACGAATACCACGATGCCGCTAAGGCGCAGGGCACCGAACTGGATCCCCGTCGCGCCGAGGCGCTGGAAGACCGCGTTCTCATTCCGGCATTTCAGTCGGAATCGGCGCACGGGCAGCGCTCGACGCTGGGCTACCGCTGCGCGAACTCCGGTATGACCGTGGCTACCTCCATGGACCACACCTTTACTGTCCGCACTCCCGACGGCACGGAGCCGTTCGTAGAGATTTCGCAGTCGACCGAGCCGGATGTGGCCAGCTCCCTGTTCAACCTGGATGCGCCGGTCGGCACTGTCATACGCCTGGAGAAGCTGGTCGCGTACCACTCCTCCCGTAAGGTGCGTGCCGAAGAGCTGGCATTCCGCTGTGAGCGCACCCTGAACCGCGTCGGCCGCATCGGCATGCTGGGGCTGATGGAGAACCAGGAGGAGTGGCTCGAACGCTTCTGGGAGCGCTCTGACGTGGTCATTTACAATCAGCCGGAGATTCAGCAGGCAGTGCGCTGGAACATTTGGCAGATTATCCAGGCCGCCGCCCGCGCCGAATTCCAAGGCGTCCCGGCCAAGGGAATGACCGGCACCGGCTACGGCGGCCACTACTTCTGGGACACGGAAATCTACGTGACCCCATTCCTTACCTATACGTCGCCGCAATTCTCGCGCAATGCCATGCGTTTCCGCTGGGACATGCTCGAAGCCGCGTGGGCGCGTGCCGACGAACTGGCGCACGACGGTGCCCTCTTCCCGTGGCGCACTATCAATGGTCAGGAGTCCTCGGCCTACTTTGAGGCCGGCACGGCGCAGTACCACATCGATGCGGACATCGTGTACGCGATGATGAAGTACGTCTATGCCTCCGGCGATGAGGAGTTCCTGCTCAAGGAGGGCACGGATCTGTTGCTCGGCACGGCCAGGTTTTGGATGTCGTTGGGATTCTTTGATGCCGAGCAGCGAGAGTTCCAAATTCACAGCGTCACCGGTCCAGATGAGTACAACACGGTGGTGAACAACAACCTGTACACCAACGTGATGGCGCAGTATAACCTGCGGGTTGCTGCGGACGTCGTCAAGCAGATGAAGCGTGATCGCCCTGCTGCCTATCGCGAACTGACCAACCGCTTCGACCTCACTGAGCGCGAGGTTGAAGAGTGGGAGCAGGCCGCTGAGGCGATGTACATCCCGTTCGATGAGAAGCTCGGCATTCACCCTCAGGATGACCAGTTCCTGCTGCGTAAGCGCTGGAATCTCGACGATCCCGAAGTTGGCCCGCTGCGCCCGCTGCTGCTGCATTACCACCCGCTGACGATTTACCGTCACCAGGTCATTAAGCAGGCGGACGTCGTCCTCGCACTGTTCCTCATGGGCAATCGCTTTACGACGGAACAAAAGCGCGCAGACTACATGTATTACGATCCGCTCACCACCGGTGATTCCTCGCTGTCCGCCGTTGTGCAGTCCATTGTTGCGGCCGAGTTGGGCTTGCAGGAGCAGGCAATGGACTTCTTCCTACGCGGACTCTATGTGGACCTGGCGAACTTGCATGGCAACGCTGCCGATGGTGTCCACGTCGCATCTGCCGGTGGTGTGTGGCAGTCCCTGGTCTATGGTTTCGGTGGTTTCCGCGATCATGACGGCCGCTACAGTATTGACCCGCGTCTGCCGGAGGACTGGAGTGGTCTGACGTACCGAGTCACTATTCGTGGTTGTCGTATCCGAGTGACGGTGCGCGGCCGCACGGTGGAAGTCGTCCTGGAGGAGGGAGACCACCAGGTTGGGCCGATTATGGTCGCAGGACATGAGGTGATCATTGGTCCGGAGCCGTTGACCGTGGTGATGGCGAACTCGGATCAGAGCGAGGATTAGTCGGACGGCTTCGGCCGTACACGGTGCCAATAGGGGGGGGGATTGCCTGTTGGGGGTGGCTGTTTGGGCCTTTGGGGAATTCGGCAGGGGTAAAAATAAAGAATTTCGCAACATAATTATTGAGTATTAAATCCGTCCACCTGAGAAAAGTGGGCGGTTTTTTATTTTCGTGCTATTTATGTTGCGTTATTAGCTAGTTTGGGCGGGGGAAAAATCGGCAAAAGTCGGGGTAGGGGCGTTTTTATGGTGGGGGAGAGGGTTTATGCAGCGACGACGTCAGAAGTGGCTAAAATGCGATAACCTGAGAAAAGGCGGAGAAAAGACCTAGGTAACCTGTGAAAATCCCCACCCAAAAGGGGGAAAAATGTTTACCAGGCGCTGTGTGACTTTAGAGTGAATATGACACTGGAGGTGCCATGACTGTTAAAAGTTCAAACCGTGACGCAATCGCGCACGGCAAAATTAATGTAGAACCGCTGCGCGAGCAGCCTAAATACCCTTCATGGGCTCTGAAGCTGACCATGGCCGTCACTGGCGTGCTGTTTGGCCTCTTCGTTATTGTCCACATGCTGGGTAACCTGAAGATTTTCGCTGGCGAGGAAGACTTCAACGCATACGCGACCTTCCTGCGCACTGTCGGTGCTCCGGCAGTTCCGAACGAGGGCATTCTGTGGATTTTCCGCATTGTCCTGCTGGTAGCTATTGTCCTGCACATTTTCGGTGGCCTCACCCTGGCTGCACGTGCTAAGCAGTCCCGCGGCAAGTTCCGCCGTCAGGGCATGGTGTCCAGCTGGAACACCTTTACCGCACGTTCGATGGTGATCACCGGCATCGTGCTGCTGGCCTTCATCATCTTCCACCTGCTGGACCTGACCATCGGCGCTGGCGTTGCTCCGTCTTCTTTCGAGCACGGTGAGGCATACCAGAACGTGGTTGCGTCCTTCTCGCGTCCGGGTGTTGTTGTTTGGTACATCATTGCGCAGCTTGCTCTGCTGCTGCACCTGTCCCACGGTCTGTGGACCGCTACTTCCGACCTCGGTATCACCGGTAAGCGCTGGCGCAAGGTTCTGCTGTTCCTGTCCGGCCTGCTGCCGCTGCTGGTTGTTGTCGGCAACATCTTCATCCCAGTCGCCGTCCTGACCGGTCTGGTCTCGTAGGTCGAGGAGGAAATTTACTATGACTAACACTGAAGCAACCGTCGCTGCGGACTTCCGCGCGCCGGAAAGCGCTGTCGACGGGGTCAAGATCGGCAAGGTTCTGTCCGATAACTCCCCGGGTGACAAGGTCTCCATGAAGGACCACTGGCAGTACCAGAAGGATCATGCCAACCTGGTCTCGCCGCTGAACCGTCGTAAGTTCCGCGTCATGGTCGTCGGTACCGGCCTGGCTGGCGGCGCTGCCGCTGCTGCGCTCGGCGAGCTCGGCTACGACGTGCAGGTTTTCACCTACCACGACGCTCCGCGCCGTGCGCACTCCATTGCTGCACAGGGTGGTGTCAACTCCGCTCGCGGTAAGAAGGTCGACAACGACGGCGCTTACCGCCACGTCAAGGACACCGTTAAGGGCGGCGACTACCGCTGCCGCGAGAACGACTGCTGGCGTCTGGCTGTCGAGTCCGTCCGCGTCATCGACCACCTGAATGCAATCGGTGCTCCGTTCGCTCGCGAGTACGGCGGTACCCTGGCAACCCGTTCCTTCGGTGGTGTGCAGGTCTCCCGTACGTACTACACCCGTGGTCAGACGGGTCAGCAGCTGCAGCTGTCGACTACCTCGGCTCTGCAGCGTCAGATCGGTCTCGGCAACGTCGAGATCTTCACCCACAACGAGCTGGTTGACATCATCGTCGCCGACGGCCGTTGCCAGGGTGCCATCATGCGTAACCTCATCAATGGTGAGCTGACCGTTCACACTGCTCACGCAGTTATTCTGGCTACCGGCGGTTACGGCAACGTCTACCACATGTCCACGCTGGCCAAGAACTCCAACGCTTCGGCCATCATGCGTGCATACGATCAGGGTGCTTACTTCGCATCCCCGTCCTTCATCCAGTTCCACCCGACCGGTCTTCCGGTCAACGCGCACTGGCAGTCGAAGACCATTCTGATGTCCGAGTCCCTGCGTAACGACGCACGTATTTGGACCCCGAAGAAGAAGGGCGACGAGCGCCCGGCCAACGACATCCCGGAAGACGAGCGCGACTACTTCCTGGAGCGTCGCTACCCGGCATTCGGTAACCTCGTCCCGCGTGACGTCGCTTCCCGTGCCAACTCTCAGCAGATTAACGCCGGCTACGGTGTTGGCCCGCTGAAGAACTCCGTCTACCTGGATCTGCGTGACGCAATTGAGCGCCTGGGCCAGCCGGTCATCAAGGAACGCTACTCGAACCTGATTCAGATGTACGAAGAGGCAATCGGTGAGGACCCGTACAAGGTTCCAATGCGTATTGCTCCGACCTGCCACTTCACCATGGGCGGCCTGTGGTCTGACTTCAACCAGATGACCTCCATCCCGGGTCTGTTCACCGGTGGCGAGGCATCCTGGACCTACCACGGTGCAAACCGTCTTGGTGCAAACTCCCTGCTGTCCGGTTCGGTCGACGGTTGGTTCACCCTGCCGTTCACCATTCCGAACTACCTCGGCCCGCTGCTCGGTACCGACCGCCTGGCTGAGGATGCTCCGGAGGCCAAGGAAGCACTGGACCGCGCTCAGGCTCGCCTGGACAAGCTGATGAGCATCCAGGGCAAGCACGGCGCTGAGTACTTCCACCGTCAGCTCGGTGAGATTCTCTACCGCGACTGTGGTGTGGCCCGTAACAAGGAAGACCTGGCTCGCGGTATCGAGGAGATCCGCGAACTGCGTAAGGCATTCTGGTCTGACTTGTTCATCCCGGGTGAGCCGAACGAGATGAACCAGCAGCTCGAGTACGCTAACCGCGTTGCTGACTACATCGACCTCGGTGAGCTCATGTGTGTCGACGCCCTCGACCGCGATGAGTCCTGTGGTGCTCACTACCGCGATGACCACATCTCCGAAGATGGCGAGGCAGAGCGCGATGACGCTAACTGGTGCTTCGTTTCCGCATGGGAGCGAGGCAACAATGGTCCTGCATGGGATCAGTCCGGTCACGAATTCATTCGCCACGCCGAGCCGCTCACCTTCGAAGCCGTCCCGCTCATGACAAGGAACTACAAGTAATGAAACTGCACCTTGAAATCTGGCGCCAAGCAGGTCCGAACGTCGAGGGACACTTTGAATCCGTTGACGTTGACGACGCCGTCGCAGAGATGTCGATCCTGGAGCTGCTTGACCACGTCAACTCCAAGTACGTCGAGTCCGGCAAGGAGCCGTTCGCGTTCGCATCTGACTGCCGTGAGGGTATCTGTGGTACCTGTGGTCTGAACGTCAACGGTCGTCCGCACGGCCCGGGCCAGAACACCCCGACCTGTCAGCAGCGTCTGCACCAGTTCAACGATGGTGACACCCTGAAGATCGAGCCGATGCGCTCCGCCGCATACCCGGTCATCAAGGACATGGTCGTTGACCGCTCCGCTCTGGACCGTGTCCTCGAGCAGGGTGGCTACGTCTCCATCAACGCTGGTACCGCTCCGGATGCAGATACTCTGCACCTGAACCACGAGACCGCTGAGTTCGCACTTGACCACGCAGCCTGCATCGGCTGTGGTGCTTGTGTCGCAGCTTGCCCGAACGGTGCTGCACACCTGTTCACCGGCGCAAAGCTGGTTCACCTCTCCCTGGTCCCGCTGGGTAAGGAAGAGCGTGGCAAGCGTGCTCGCAAGATGGTTGACGAGGTCGAAGGCACCTTCGGTCCGTGCTCTCTCTATGGTGAATGTGCTGACGTCTGCCCGGCAGGTATCCCGCTGACTGCGGTTGCCGCCGTTACCAAGGAACGAGCTCGTTCGTTCTTCCGCGGTAAGGACGACTAAACTCTTTCTCGATTAGAGTTTTCCAGAAGGGACATAGATTATGGCGAATGCAGTCAAGCGTTACCAGGGCGAAGAGCACTTCGTCGACGGTTACGTGCCTCAGAGCATGAATGCCGAATACTCCTCGCTTCACAAGAGCATTACCTGGATTGGCATGGGACTCATGCTCGCCTCTCTGGCGGCTTGGGGCACCTTCATTTTCGGTCTCGCAACGACCGTTTTTGCCGACCAGACTACTGCCTCTCACAGCAACGGTTTCCTGGCTAAGGATGCCGCCAACTACACCGACTACACCGGTGGTTGGAACTTCGACGGCAGCGTGTTCATGTGGGCTGGCCTGGTTGTCGCACTGGTTATGGTTATTGCAGGTCTGGCCTGCATCTCCATCGGTCGTCGTGACTACAAGGCTTACCGAAAGGAATTCGGCACTCACCACTAAAGGCTTGCCCCAGTTTAAAGGGGCTCGCCTTTAGGCGGATGCAACGCTAGCCTTTTGAACTAGCACCTCCACAGTTGATGCCACTGTGCACAGTGCGCTGGGGTAGGGAAGTACTGAGAAGTACCTCTCTCACCAACAGCGGACTGCGGCGCGGTGGCATTTTCGCGTTTTCGGCGCCTAATCTATACACATGGATAACAACCCCGCTAAGCTCCCGGCAGCTGTAGATACGGTCTCGGGCCGTCTCGAAGTTCCCGGGCCATCACCAGAGGTTGAGGCGGAAAAACGTGCGCAACTGCGTAAGGCCAAGGCCTTCGCTACGATGCTGCTGGTCATCGCAACCGCTGTGTATTTCACATGCCGCGGTATTGAGTCTTCACACTTATCCGCAGGCGAAGTTGTGCCCGCGTGGGTGGGCTACGTTCGCGCTGCTTCTGAGGCCGGCATGGTCGGTGCCCTCGCCGACTGGTTCGCAGTCGTAGCTCTGTTCCGCCACCCGCTCGGCATTCCTATCCCACACACCGCTATCGTCCGCCGCAAGAAGGATCAGGTCGGTGAGTCTCTGGCGCAGTTCGTCGGAGACAACTTCCTGAACCCCGCTTTGATTGTGGACAAGGTGCGTAAGGCAGAGATTCCTGAGCGTATCGGCGAATGGCTGGTAGCGCCGGGAAACGCCGACAAAGTGTCAGCAGAGGTCGGTAAGTTCACCGGAAATGTGCTGGAGGCGATTAATCCTGACGATGCCGCCGCAGTGCTGAAGTCAGCAGTCATCGACGAAGTTGCGGCCCCGGAGTGGGGACCACCAGCGGGTAAGGTTCTCGAGCAGCTCATCGAAGAGGGGCGCACCGAGCCTATTGTCCAGCAGATGGCTGAGTGGCTGCACCGGAAGTCGCTGGGCTCGCAGAATCTTATCGACCGCCTCGTCGGAGAGCGTGCCCCATCCTGGGCGCCGAGCTTTGTCAACGATCTCATCGGCGACAAGGTCTATCGCGAGCTGGTTGATTGGACCTGGCAGGTGCAGCATGACCCTAAGCACGACGCGCGCTTGGCGCTCCACCGCTTCCTCACGCAGCTCGCCGTTGATTTGCAGAACGACGAGAAGACCATCGCCAAGGTCGAAGAGATTAAGACTGACATTCTTTCGTCCGCCGCCGTCACACAGGCACCGGCGAAGATTTGGGCATCGACATCCGCAAAGCTTGTCGACGCTGCCCGCGACCCGGACTCCCTGCTCCGTCGGAAGGTCTCGGAAACGGCCGCCCGCTACGGCGAGCGGATCCAGTCCGATCCTGAGTTGCGCAAACGAATGGACCGCCGTCTGGAAGCGGCTGTCGTCTTCATCGCTGAGAACTACGCGGGCGAGATTACCTCGATCATTTCCGAGACCGTCGAGCGTTGGGACGCCGATGAGGCTTCCGACAAGATTGAACTGATGGTCGGTCGCGATCTGCAGTTCATTCGCGTTAACGGCACTGTTGTCGGATCACTGGCCGGTTTGGCTATTTACACCCTGTCGACCTTGGTGTTTGGGGCTATTTAGCAGCACAACCCAGCACATCAGACCGTGTGCGTTAGCATGTAAAAAGCAATGCATCCCTGTTAAAGGAGTTGTTCCCCCGGTGCGCCTGTTACCATCTTTGCCCAGTCTTGCGGATTCGCCGCTGATGGCAATTTCCGTCTATGTGGACGTCCTGTTTCAGTTCGCCATTCCGTTTGTCATCGGCATCTTGGCGCTAATCGGTGCGGTGCTTGTCATCACCACCCGCGCGGATGCCTTTGACGCTGCAGACCGCAAGAGCCGCAACGTCTGGGCCGGCATGCTGGTCGGTTCGGCTATCTTCCTGCTCCTGCCGTGGCTGGGCTGGGCAATGCTGGGCATCCCGCTGATTGCCGGACTAGTCATCACGGGTATTTACTGGCTGGATGTTCGCCCACAGATCAAGGACATTTTGTCGAACGCACAGGGCGGTTATTAGTCCCGGGCGGGTGTTAGCCCGCACAACTGAGAAAGTGTCTGGGTTTATGACAGTTTCTGGGTGAAAAACCCGGTGATTTTGTCATAAACCCAGACACTTTCTTTCTGGGGGAGGGGATAGGGATAGGTCTGGCTCCCCGAAAACCTACTGGAACACCACGGTGCGGTTGCCGTAGACCTGCACACGGTCCTCCAGGTGCCAGCGCAAACCGCGGGCGAGGACCTGCTTCTCCGCATCGCGACCCTCACGCTGCATGTCCGCAGCGGTGTACTTGTGGGAGACACGCATGACGTCCTGCTCAATAATCGGGCCGTCGTCGAGGTCCTCAGTGGCGTAGTGGCAGGTGGCACCGATAAGCTTCACACCACGTCGATAAGCCTGCAGGTACGGGCGCGCGCCCATGAACGACGGCAGGAAGCTGTGGTGGATATTGATCGCGCGGCCTTCCCACTTTTCGCACAGATCCGGCGGCAGAATCTGCATGAAACGTGCGAGCACGATGGCATCCGGGTTTTCGGCATCGACAATCTCGGCGACCTCATCGAATGCCTTACGCTTGCCGACGGCATCCTTGGGGAAGGGCACGTGGTGGAAGGGAATGTCATACGCTGCGACCAGTGGCTCCAGATCGCGGTGGTTACCAATTACTGCAGCGATTTCCATCGGATAGTCGGACTGTGCGACGCGGCCGAGCAGATCCTGCAGGCAGTGGCCTTCCTTGGTCACCAGGATGACAGCGCGCTTCGGGACAGCGTTGTCGGTGACCTTCCAGCGGACCTCAGGGCCCCAATCACCGACGAGCTCAGCGAACTTCTCGCGCAGCTCTTCTACCGTCAGGTCGAGAGCGTCGGCGCGGACCGCCTGGCGAGTGAAAAACCATCCGGTCTCCGGGTCGGAGAAGAAGTCCGCCTCGGTAATCCACGCACCTATGTCGGACAGGAAGGTCGACAGGGTGGAAACGATACCGGTACGGTCTGGACAGCCGAGCGAGAAGATGTACTGGCGCTCGGTGGGAGTACCGCTATTTGCGGTGATGAGAGAGCGAGTCATTCTCGGTATCTTACCTGCTAGCTAAAGGTAAGTTCGCTCACGGTCGACAAAGGCAGATTTGCGCCCGTCAGCGTCAACGCCAGGCCCTCCCCGGTGACGTGCGCTTCCTCCACCTGCATACCGTGGCCGATGTCGTAGCTCAACAGCGTACCGCTCGCTTCTCCCAGCCAGCCGGCCAGGCCATCGAGGTTTAAGCCGAGGATTGAGCCGCCCTCCAAGTTGATTTCGATATGACCGCCGTTGGCAATCGGGCGGAACTTGGAGGTCGCAAATCCGGAGGCGAATTCAATGTTGAACAGGCCTTCGTCCGGCAACGGCGTGATTGTGGAAGCGCGTACACCGCTTTCCCGGTTAATTAGCGCCTGCAGCAGTTGAGGTGGGATTGTGACGTCTACTCGCAGCGACTCTGCCGTCGGATCCGCACGATTGCTCAGATCCACGTTTTCCAGGTGCACTTCCGCTGCCGGGTCACCGTTGATCTCCGGTGCGCCACCCAGCGCCTCCGGGTTCTTGACCTCCAGTGTGTTCGGAGTGGACAGATCCATCGAGGGCACTGACTTGGTGGCCAAGGCGAGCAGCATCGGGCGGGTGCCGAAAGAAACCTTGGGGTCTTCAGTGACCGTCGCACCACGCTCTTCGGCGGAGGTGCGGTAGCCGTCGGAAATCTCCTTGCTCACGAACATCCGGACGCCGATTTCGCCGGCGATCGCAATGAGCGCCACCACGATGATGACACCGAGGACGGTGGGCAGGACTTTGACGCTCGACGAGCGTTTAGCAGAACTCATGGTTCCCAGTCTTGCTTAACGACGGCTCCGTCGCTACCACTTATCTTCGCCCGGTATCCGTCCCCTCGGTGTCGCCCCGGAGTGCCCCCCCCCAGTGCGCAACCTACTTAGCGACGTAGTCCGCCAGCACAGCGGTCTCAGCGTTGAGGACGCGTTCCAGGTACGGAGCTGCCTTCTCCTCGAGCTTGCCACCGAGCAGCGGCACGTTGATGGAGAACTCGGAGTTGGTGGTCAGCACTGAACCTTCACCCTGGGCGGTGAGCTTCTGGGACGCACTGAAGGACGCCGGTACGCCCGAAGCTTCTGTGGTCACGGTGGAGGTCGCGCCGTCGTCGTTAAGCGGGCTGATGACGAACGTGCGCGTCATGCCGACCCCGGACTTGACGAACTTCTGTGCCTGCGCCGGAATCTTGTCAGCAGAGACGGTCTGGCGAATCACGACGGTGGTGCCAGCGTCGGTGGTCTCGAACTTTTCCACCTTGCCGTCAGCCGCCGAGAAACGGTTTGCGACCTTCTCCCAGAAACCGGCGTCGGTGAGGGCCTCGTAAACCTTCTCAATCGGCTGGTCGAAGTTGACGGTGTGCGTGTTAGTCGTAGTCATGCGCTTGATGATACGTAATTTGCACTACGCTAGGGGCGTGGAAAATCTCGACCAATCGCCGAACCCAATTCACCTGACCTCCGACATGGAAGAAGCCATCGATGGGCTTGCGGGGCTAGAGGGGGTGGAGCTCAGCACGCATACCGCTTTCGCGGATTTGACGACGCTCCGCCTCGGCGGGGTGCCGCGTGCCGTCGTCCGGTGTAGCACGACGGACGCTGTGGTCGATGTTGTACGCGCGCTTGACGACGCTAACGTGCCCCTCCTCATCGTGGGAGGCGGATCCAACCTGGTGGTAGCCGATGAACTCGAGCCGCTGGTGGCCGTGGTGATCGAGGCCGACAACGTGACCATGAGCACTCGCGGACACGGGCTGGAGTCCGTGTCGGCAATCGTGGAGGCCGAGGCCGGTGCGGTCTGGGACGAGGTCGTGGAGATGAGTGTCGACGCAGGTTTTGGCGGCCTTGAATGCCTGTCGGGTATTCCGGGATCGGCCGGAGCCACTCCGGTGCAGAACGTTGGCGCCTACGGTGCTGAGGTGTCGCAGGTCCTGGACTCGGTGCAGCTTTACGATCGCGCAACCGGCTCGGTCGAGTGGGTGGAACCGGAGTCTCTCGACCTTTCCTACCGCTACTCGAACCTGAAGTTCACCGCACGGGCAGTGGTGCTGGCCGTGCGGTTCGAGCTCAGTGTGGATGGCATGTCCGCGCCACTTCGCTATGGCGAACTGGCGCGGCGCCTGGGCGTCGACGAGGCCGAGGCTGCGGCTGGCGAGATTCGCAGGCCGGCTGCGCTGGTGCGCGAAAAGGTGCTTGAGCTGCGCCGGGGCAAGGGCATGGTGCTCGAAGATGCTGACCGCGATACCTGGTCGGCGGGTTCTTTCTTTACCAACCCGATCATTCCGGAGAACTCGGTGGAGGCCGTGCGTGCAAAGGTTGCCGCGCTGCGTGGGGCCGATGAGGCCGCGAATATGCCCGCATTCCCCGCTGGCCCCGGCCACGAGGGAGCCGTGAAGCTCTCGGCGGCGTGGCTTATCGAGCGCGCCGGGTTCCCGAAGGGCTACCCCGGTGACGGTGCGCCCGCACGACTGTCGACTAAGCACACTCTTGCCCTGACCAACCGCGGGGAGTCCGGCGACGGTACGCCTACGACCGCCGCCGACTTGGTGGCTTTGGCGCGCGATGTGCGCGCTGGCGTGGAAAAGGCCTTCGGCGTGACCCTGGTGCCCGAGCCGGTGTGGGTCGGCGTGAGCATCGATTAGGCCCGCGGCGGGTGGCTGATGGCCAGTGGGGGCGGACTGGAGAGGCTGGCGTGCCTGATGGGGCTGGCGGGCTTGATGGGGGCGCTGGAGTCGCTGGAGCCGCTGAGTAGTCCTCAGCTTGCGCTCCCGGGCCTTCTCTCAGGGTCGGGGATAGAGAAAGTGACTAGGTTTATGACATGTGAATATTATTCACCCTCAGTTTTTTGTCATAAACCTAGTCACTAAGTCTGGGGGGGGGAGCCGGGGTCCGCCTTAAAGGGATAGGAGCCCGCTCTACTCAGGCCCCTATCCCAACTACAAAACCACCGTGAACTAATGGTGCTTGCGGTGGGAAAGCGAATCGACGCTCTGGCCCTTCTGCTCCAGCTGCGTGAGCAGCACGTCGCGGACATCGCGGCGGCGGACCTTGCCCATCTGGTCGCGAGGAAGTTCCTCCAGGTGGAAGAATGCGCGCGGCACCTTGTACCGGGTCAGGTTGTCGTAGCAGTGGTCGCGGTAGGCGTCGGAATCCAGTCGGGCGTAGTCAGCAAGGGTGATGGCGGCCACGACCATCTCGGAGCCGTCACTCTTCGGGAGGCCGACGACCGTGGCATCGGTGATGTCTGGGTGGGAGAGCAGTACTTCCTCGACCTCGGCCGGGTAGACATTGAAGCCACCGGTGATGATGACCTCCTTGATGCGGGCAACCAGCTTGATGAAGCCGTCCGACTCCATGACTCCGACATCGCCGGTGCGGTACCAACGATCGCCAGCGGGAAGCTCAGCAGGCCCATCGGTGAAGGACTTCTCCGTTGCCTCCGGGAGGTTGAGATAACCGGCGAAAACCTGTGGGCCTCGGACGATGACCTCGCCCTCCTCGCCGTCAGCGCGGAGCTTGGTGGGATCTTCGGGGTCAACGATGGCGACCTCGGTGTCAGGGAATGGCAGGCCAACGTAGCCCGGGCGGCGGTTGCCGTCCATCGGGTTGCCGACGATAATCGGTGACGTTTCGGTGAGGCCGTAGCCTTCGACAAGACGCCCGCCAGTGAGTTTCTCCCACTTCTGCACAAGGGAAACCGGCAGGGTAGCAGCACCGCAGAAGGCGAACTTCACGCCGGAGAGGTCGACATTATCGCGCTCGGCGGCTTCGACAATCTTCTCGTAGAGAGTCGGCACACCAGGCACCCATGTCGGGCGATTGTTCTTCATCACCTTCATAATCAGCGGAATCTCCGGTGCCGGCACCAGCACCAGTTCAGCGCCAATCAGCATGGACAAGTTGGTGACAATGGTCAGGCCGTAGGCATGGAACATCGGCAGAACGCCGAGGGAGATTTCCCGCTCCTTGCCAAGGCCCGGCACCCAGGCCTTGCCCTGCAGAATGTTCGCTACCAACCCCTGGTGACTCAACTGTGCGCCCTTTGGCGATCCCGTGGTGCCAGAGGTGTACATCATCACTGCAGTGTCATCGGCAGTGATGGATTCATCGGCCTGGAGGTCGTGGCCGTCTCCGCCGACGGCGTCGTGAAGCAAAGCGTCAAAACCCATGACCTGCGGTGCGGAGGAGTGCAGCTTAGCGCGGGCGGCGCGGAGCTTCGGCAGCGGGATTGACAGGGCGGTGCGCATGACAAACGGCAGGTCCTGCAGCATATTGACCGCGATGATGGTCTCGAGCGGGGTGTTGTTGCGAAGGTCTTCAAGTACGGGGACGATCTTGTCCCAGCAGATGGCAAAGCGGGCGCCGTGGTCGTTGAACGGGTGGCGCAGTTCGTGGGCGGTGTAGAGGGGGTTGTGCTCTACGGCAACAGCGCCGAGGTGCAGAACTGCCCAGTAGGCGATGACGTGCTGCGGGCAGTTCGGCATGAGCAGTGCCACGCGATCGCCTTTGCGTACGCCAAGTGCGCGCAGGCCGGCGGCAACGCTGCGAACCTTGGCATCCAGCTCGGCGTAGGAGGTGGAGCGACCGAAGAAGGTCAATGCCTTGCGGCGCGGGTGGTTGCTCAGAGTGTGGCGGTAGACGTCTAGGAGGGTGTCGAAGTTGTAGTCGATGTGGGGTGGGGTCCACTCCGGATACAGGTTCAGCCAGGCCTTGGAGGCCGCAGCGTTGGGTGTGGAACCGTGAGCTGGGGCGGAGTCATTTGCAGCGTGTGAGCTGGATGTATCGGCCATGGGGTCCTCCTAGGTTTTTGTTTAGCACCTGACTATGTCGTGAGGTGATAATAACCTACGACGTAGTAGGTATCGACCTCTATTGTGCCGTACGTCGCACTGCGATGCCGGAATTCCAATACACGTATTTGAGGTACTCATTTGCGGGGTTGCCCCTGGCATAGGCACTCTGGGCAGTATGAGCGAAACATTTCCGGCGGCAACGGCGGGCGCAGACGCGGCCACCTCTAACACCCCGGCGTGGCCGAACCGCATCGCGATGATCTCCATGCATACCTCTCCGCTGGAGCAACCGGGCATCGGTGACGCTGGTGGCATGAATGTCTACGTGCTGCGCACCTGCGAGGAGCTGGCGCGACGCGGTGTGAAGGTGGATGTTTTCACCCGCGCCACGCGTTCCAGCGATGGACCGGTGATTCAGGTCAGTGAGAACTTCCGCGTCATCAACATTGTGGCTGGTCCCTATGAGGGGTTAGAGAAGTCAGACCTGGCTACGCAGATGCCGGCCTTTGCCGGTGGGGTCATTGAATTCGCCCGCAAACAGGGGATTGAATACGACCTGATCCATTCGCACTACTGGCTCTCTGGCCAGGTGGGGTGGCTGCTGTCGGATTTGCTTGACATTCCGTTTGTGCACACGGCGCACACGCTGGCGGCAGTGAAGAATCTCCATCTGGCGGAGGGAGATACGCCGGAGCCGGAGTCTCGGCGTATCTGTGAGCAGCAGATTGTGGACAATGCGTGCCGGCTCATCGTCAACACAGATGCCGAGGCTAAGCAGCTTGCGGATCTCCACGATGCCGACCCGTGGCGCATCAATGTCGTGCCGCCCGGGGTGGACGTGGAGCTCTTTTCGCCGGGCAGTGATCGTGCCACCGAGCGGTCCCGTCGTGAGCTGGGCATCCCGTTGCACACTAAGGTCATTTTGTTCGTCGGTAGGCTGCAGCGGCTGAAAGGCCCGCAGGTATTGCTGCGGGGTGTCGGTGAGCTCATGCGTCGCCATCCCGCCACTAATGTCCGAGTGATTATCTGCGGTGGACTTTCCGGTTCTGGGCTGCATGCGCCCGACGAATTCACCAATCTCGCCGCGGAAGAGGGGATCGACCACCTGGTCCGTTTCATGCCCCCGCGCCCGCCGCAGGACCTGGCGAAGCTCTACCAGGCCGCAGATATTGTCGCCGTGCCCAGTTACAACGAAACTTTCGGGTTGGTGGCGATGGAGGCTCAGGCCACTGGCACTCCCGTTGTCGCGGCGAATGTCGGCGGGCTCTCCATCGCTGTCGACGATGGGGTCAGCGGTTTGCTTGTCGACGGTCACGAGCCCGCAGCCTGGGCCGATGCCCTCGGTCGCCTGGTGGAGGACGACGAGCTGCGCATTAAGTTGGCCACCCAGGCGCGTGAGCACTCCTTGGAGTTTTCCTGGCAAAAGACCGTGGATCGGTTGGCCGATGTCTATCATCGAACCGAACTCCAAAAGGAAAATTGTCCCGGCTCTATCCGGGATGCGGGCGGCTCCCGGTAAGTTTCGTTAGCTTCAGTATCGCCAGGGCCGTAACCACAAAAACAGGGAGATGATTCACGATGAGCACGGACATCCAAGTACAGCTGAAATCCCTCGGTGAGCAGCTGGAACGCCTCGGTGTCGAGCATGGTATTGCAGACAATGCCGCCGTGGTGGTCCTGCCTGGTAAGAAGAAGCTCAAGACTATCGTCGGCCTCATCCCGGCGCCGGACTCCCTGCGTGTTGAAGCCTTCGTCTGTCGCGCGGTCGAAGAAAACCACGAGGCCGTTTACAAGTGGTTGCTACAGCGCAACCGTCGTCTGTTCGGCATCGGTTACACCATCGATGCCGCCGGCGACATCTACCTGGTCGGTCAACTGCCCGCTGAGCTTTCCGACGATGACCTCGACCGTCTCCTCGGTCAGCTGCTGGAGACGGCCGATGGGGACTTCAACCAGATCCTCGAACGCGGCTTTGCATCGGCAATTAAGCGTGAGTGGGAGTGGCGGGTTGACCGTGGGGAAAACCTGGCCAATCTGGAGCAGTTCCGCCACATGGTTGAGTAGCCGGGGGTAGCAACCCACATAGCGGGGCAACGAACGGCGGGCTTTCCCGTTTTGGGGCACAATTAGGGGTATGAGCAATGGAAAACTGATTCTTGTCCGTCATGGCCAGAGTGAGTGGAACGCATCCAACCAGTTCACGGGCTGGGTCGACGTTGCACTGACCGACAAGGGCCGCGCTGAGGCAGTACGTGCCGGTGAGATGCTCGTAGAGGCAGGCCTGAAGCCGCAGGTTCTCTACACGTCGCTGCTGCGTCGCGCAATTAACACCGCACACATTGCCCTGGATACCGCTGACCTGTTGTGGATTCCGGTTATCCGTGACTGGCGTCTGAACGAGCGCCACTATGGTGCTCTGCAGGGTCTGAACAAGGCAGAGACCAAGGAGAAGTACGGCGAGGACCAGTTCATGTCCTGGCGTCGCTCCTACGACACTCCGCCGCCGGAGCTGTCGGATGACAGCGAGTTCTCGCAGGCTAATGACCCGCGTTACGCCAACCTGGATGAGGTTCCGCGCACGGAGTGCCTCCTGGACGTCGTGAAGCGTTTCATTCCTTACTTTGAAGAGGAAATCCTGCCGCGTCTGAAGGCCGGTGAGACTGTCATGGTGGCAGCTCACGGTAACTCCCTGCGTGCACTGGTCAAGCACCTGGACAACATCTCGGACGAGGACATTGCCGCTCTGAACATCCCGACCGGTATCCCGCTGGTTTACGACTTTGATGCTGAGGGCAAGGTTTTGAACCCGGGTGGCACCTACCTGGATCCGGAAGCTGCAGCTGCAGGTGCTGCTGCTGTTGCTGCTCAGGGCAACAAGTAAAAATGTAGGTGTTTGATAGGCCGATAAGGGGCGCAGCCAAGTGGGGCTGTGCTCCTTGGTCTATTTAGAGCTAGCTAGCGCACTGATTTTCAGCGCGCGCGGATTGTGAAAAGAGCTTAGGGTAAGACCCGTGTCAAAAATCATTATCGCCGCTCTATTAGGTGCTGCGGTTATGGCAGCTGTGCTGATTCTTGGTGGAGTTGTCTCGGGTGCCTATAACGCCGCTCGGCGTCAGAAGAGCGACGAGGAAAGTTCAATAACCACCATGGCGCAGGTCATGCACCTGGCCATTCAGAAGTCTCCGACGGGTGTGGTGGTCGTTGACATCTCACGTGATTTGATTTTGTCGAACTCCATGGCGCACAAGTTAGGGCTGGTCTATGAGCGCCGCCTCAATGACGTGGGCTGGGAAGCTGCGCTCAAGGTCTTTGACTCGCAGGAGGACCAGGAGCTAACGCTGGTGCTGCCGTCGCGCCGGGCGGGGGCGCCGGACACAATTGTCCGCTGTCAGCTAACTCCGTTGTCGCTGGTGGACGACCGTTTTGTGGTGATTTATGCGGCGGATGTCTCCGAACAGGCCCGTATGGAGGCCGCGCGACGTGACTTTGTGGCTAACGTTTCCCACGAGCTCAAGACTCCGGTGGGGGCCATCAGCCTCTTGGTCGAGGCGCTGAATGAAGCTACCGACGACCCGGTTGCCGTGCGTCACTTCAGTGAGAGCCTGACGCAGGAGTCCAAGCGGATGTCGACCATGATTACGGAACTCATCTCGCTGTCGAAGCTGCAGGGGGCAGAGCCGCTGCCGGACATGTCTCCCGTGAAGGTTGAAGAGATTGTCCAAGGAGCTGTGCGTCGTAACCAGATGCTCTCGGAGCAGGCGGGTATTGAAATCACCGTTGACTATGAGCCGGATTTGGTGGTTGAAGGTGAACGCAGCCTGCTGATCACCGCGGTGTCCAACCTGATTTCAAATGCGATCAACTACTCGCCAGAGGCCACGCCTGTATCTGTGACTGCGGTCAAGGAGGATAACGACACCGTCGCTATTCGCGTCACTGACCGCGGGATTGGCATTTCCCAGGCGAACCAGAAGCGCATCTTCGAGCGCTTCTTCCGTGCGGATAAGGCACGCTCGCGGGCGACAGGCGGTACCGGTCTGGGCTTGGCAATTGTTAAGCACGTTGCAGCGAATCACAAGGGAACCGTCAAGCTGTGGAGTCGGCTGGGCACAGGATCGACCTTCACCATTGAGCTCCCGCTGATGGAAAAGAACGGTTCCGCGTCGAATGATGGCGATGTATCTGCACGTTTGCCAATCGGCCACACCCAGCCTGCGGGTAAAATTGCGGCTAAGAAAAACGCGCAGCGCGGTACGGGCAAAACCCGTGGCAAGGATAAGGATTCCCAGAACAAGGATTCCAAGGAAGGAATGAAGTAATCCGTGACTGAGGTACTTATTGTCGAAGACGAGACGGCTTTGGCGGAGCCGCTTGCGTTTCTGCTGCAGCGCGAAGGATTCGAGGTGCGGATGGCCGCTGACGGCCAGGAAGCACTTGCAGAATTCTCCAAGGCAGAACCGGACATTGTGCTGCTGGACCTCATGCTGCCAGGTATGAGTGGCACCGAGGTCTGCAAAAACATCCGCTTAAAGTCCTCTGTCCCAGTGATTATGGTGACCGCCCGTGACACTGAGATTGACAAGGTCGTCGGCCTCGAAATTGGTGCGGATGACTATGTGACCAAGCCGTATTCCTCTCGGGAACTTATTGCCCGTATCCGGGCTGTGCTGCGCCGCGGTCGCCACGACGACTCCGACGATGTCGAGGATATCTACGAGGAGGTCTTGCGCGGCGGCCCGGTCGTGCTGGACGTCGAGCGCCATGTAGTCACCGTTGACGGCGATGATGTCGCAATGCCGCTCAAGGAATTCGACCTGCTGGAGTACTTGCTGCGCAACCGTGGTCGTGTGCTAACCCGTGGCCAGCTCATCGACCGCGTCTGGGGCTCCGACTACGTCGGCGACACCAAGACGCTGGACGTACACATCAAGCGCCTGCGCTCCAAGATCGAGCGCAATCCTTCCTCGCCGGAGTTCCTGGTCACCGTTCGCGGCTTGGGTTACAAGTTCGAGGACTAGCTCAGCAGACTGCTGCCGACAATCTCCGCCGTCGGTCTGAGAAACCCCGACTTAAACCTCGTCCGGCGCCAGCCCCTCGGCCGCTGCGCGTGTGGCCGGGTGAATCGCCAGCAGTGGGTAGCCACTCGGCCCGAAAGCCTTGGCCGCGCCCGCTATTTCTCGGGCACGGCAGTGCTCCGCCAGAATTTCGTAGCACTCTTCGCCGATGAGCTCTATTAGCTCGGACTTGTGCGTGCGCCACACCGGCTCGCCACCGGTATGTGTGGCCGGCGCGCCCGTGCAGAACCATTCAAAGTCCTCGCCGCCATCGCCCCAGGCACGACGATCGTATTCGGTAATGGTCGTGCGCAGAATCTCCTGGCCGTCCGGGCGTTCCTCCCAGTCCTCCAGTCGGCGCAGCGGCACCTGCCAACACACATCCGGCTTGACCTTTACGGGGTCAATGTCGTTGGCCATCGCCCATTGGTGGATGGCACAGCCCGCACCATTGCGCCATCCGTCACGGTTGGCAAAAATGCAGGCATTCTTCACGACCTTCGTTTTCAGAGCAGGCTCAGGCTCTCCGTTTTCGTCGTCAAGCTCGTCCCACACTAACCACGGTTCCAACGGTTCGGAGGGGTCGGTTTCGTAGGTTTCAAGCCACTTCAGAGTTTGTTCGGGGCGGTTCTGCCACCACTGGGGCTCTGCGGAGTCGCCTTCCATTCGCTTTACGACGTCAATAACCCTCTCGCGGTCTTCTTCGTCGGTGATAAAGGCGCCATGGCCACAGCATCCGACATCCGCGTTCGCGGAGTCGATGCCCTGGCAAGCGGAGGTGCCGAAAGCGCATTGATAGGAGCTCATCAACCAGGTTAGGTCGCAGGTGATGATATGTTCTGGGTCCTCCGGGTGGGCGAACTCGAACCACTCGCGGGGAAAGTCATAGGCGACTTCAGCGGGAGACGGTTGCGGTCCACGACCGGGGCGGGGGTGGGGTTGATTCACACCAATACACCGTAGACCGTCTAACCTACTAAGAGTGAGATTAGGTGTATTAGATGTAGGTAGTAATACCGTCCACTTGGTGATGGTGGACGCCCGCCGGGGCGGACATCCGACTCCGATGAGCGATTCCAAGTCGACGATGAAGCTGGTCGAGTACCTGGATAAGGACAACAACCTGTCCAAGAAGGGCATTGACAAGCTGACGGGCTACGTCGCTGAATCCAAGGAATTGGTTGAGCAGATGAAGTGCGAAGAGATGATTAGCTTCGCCACTTCAGCTGTTCGCGATGCCACGAATGCGGACGAGGTTCTCGCCCACGTTGAGAAAGAAACTGGCATTAAGCTGCAGATTCTCTCCGGTGAGGATGAGGCTCGTCTGACCTTTTTGGCAGTACGGCGCTGGTACGGCTGGTCTGCTGGTCGTCTAATCAACCTGGATATCGGTGGCGGTTCTCTTGAGCTGACGTCGGGTACTGATGAAGATCCGGAGGCCGCGTACTCGCTGCTGCTCGGTGCGGGACGGTTGACCCACGAGTGGTTCGAGACCGATCCGCCGGAGCGCAAGAAGATTGACCTGCTGCGCGATTACATTGATGCTGAGCTCGCTGAGCCAGCGCGTCATCTGCGTACGCTTGGTGAGCCGGACTTGGCTGTCGCCACCTCGAAGACTTTCCGCACTCTCGCCCGCCTGACCGGTGCGGCGCCTTCCGCCGCTGGTCCCAGGGTTAAGCGCACTCTGACTGCCGCTGGTTTGCGCCAGTTGATTGCGTTTATTTCCCGCATGACGGCGGCTGACCGTGCTGAACTTGAGGGTGTTAGTGCGAATCGTTCTCACCAAATTGTCGCAGGTGCTCTCGTTGCAGAGGCTAGTATGCGAGCATTGGGATTAGAGAAGGTCGAGATTTGTCCTTGGGCGCTGCGCGAGGGCATCATCTTCCGACGACTGGACAGTGACCTATACGGAAAGGGTTGAGATGAGCGAGGAAAAGCTCACCGTTGCCGAACTGCTGGCGCGGCGGCAGAAGGAGGGAGCCCCCTCTGAACCACCGCGGCGCCGCCGTCGACGCAGCCTTGAAGAAGGCGGTGTGTCCGTTCAGGAGCTCACCGGCTCAATCCCTCGTGTAAAGGCCGACGAACCGCGACGTGGTGCTCACGCTCTTTCCAACGCAGACGACGACCAGACGACTACGAGCGATCTGCTTGCCGACGAAGCTGCGGCCAACGCCGCCGAAGAAGCGCAGGCAACCGAACCGGAGGTAGAAGCTCCGGAGCTCTCGGAGGCTGTCGCTGAGCCAGTGGTAGTTGCTGAAGGGGCGGATTCGTCGGAGCATGAGGTTCAAGCTGAGGCCGAGGCTGAAGCTGCTGCTCAGGAAGAAGAGGAGTCGGAATTAGCTGAGGCTGACGCCGAGGTCGCTGAGGCCGAAGCTGACGACGTTGAAGCTGACGAGGTTGCCGAAGTTGCTGAAGAACCGGCTGCACCGGCAGCTCCGCAGCAGGAGCAAGCCGCGCAGAGCACACCAACTGCGCAGCCAGCAGCCCCTGCGGTGCCATTGGCAATTCCGATGGAACCCCGTCCGGTCATGGTCAACTCCGAACGTTCGGAGATTACCTATACCTTCACCGAGCTGCGTGACATGGCAGACGAGTCGCAGCAGCTTGGGGAGCCGGGGCCAGTCGCTCGTGCAGTACTCACCGGTTCCAACGCTTACGACGACCGTCCGACTGCCTCCATTCCGGTTGTCCAGGACAAGGTCGACGAAGCGTCTGAGGCATCCGTTGAAACGGATGGCGTCGACGGTGAACAATTTGCTGAGGCTGAAGCTGCTCAGGAAACCGCTACCTTCGAGGCTGCCGACGCTGACGCCGATACCGGTGCAGCTTCCAAGGCGGCAGTGGCAGCCGCTGTCGCTCCTGAAGTTGCACAGGCAGAAGACACACAGGCCGATATCGAGCAGGCCGAGGACGCCCCCGCTGAGGCTGCACAGGTCGAGACCACACCGACCCAGGCCGCAGCTGACGAGAAGCAGGCGGAGCCCCGGGACGTCGTTAAGCGTGAAGAATCCAAGAGCTCCAAGGGCAAGGCCGTCGCGCGCGATGGCTACGCCGAGGACAATTCCCTCTCGGTGCCGTTGCTGCTAATCCAGGTCTTCGTGGGTCTGATTGCTGGTGCATTGGTGTTCCTGGGCTTCACCATGGCCTGGTCGTCGCTGCCAAAGATTGTGGTTGTCATCATGGCTCTCGTGGTCGCTGGTGGCTTCGCGGGAATGGCGAACTACCTGCGCCGTGAGAAGGACAAACTGACACCGATTCTCGCAGGACTTGTCGGTTTGGCGCTGACATTTGGCCCCTGGATTCTCTTCCAGTTGTAGTGGGGTCAACAGAATAATCATCACCTGATGCAGGGGTCGGAAGCGTAGTTTTCCGGTCCCTGCATTCGCATGTGTGGGCCAGTTTTGGCACACTTAGCGTCCATGACAAGAATTGCTGTAATTGGTGGCGGAAAGATTGGTAGCGCACTCGTCGGTGGTCTCATCGACGGTGGTGTCTCGCCTTCCTCGATTTATGTGGTGGGGCGCACCAAGGAGAGCCTGGCCGGTCTGAAGGAGACCTACGGCATTGTCGATGCCGACGACCCAGTAGGGGCCGTCGACGGTGCCGACGTGGTGTTCTTGTGCGTAAAACCGTACTTGATTATCGACATGCTCGAGCAGATTGCCGACGTGCTCGATGACTCTGAGGTCGACACCATTGTGGTGTCGATGGCGGCTGGCATCACGCTGGACAAGATGGAAAGCGTCTGTGCTGTCGGTACTCCGGTGATCCGCGTCATGCCGAATACCCCGATGCTGGTGGGCAAGGGGGTCTGTGCAGTCGCGCCGGGCCGCTTTGTCACGGAGAGCCAGACCGACGAGGTTGTCGAACTGTTGAAGAAGGTCGGCAGCGTTGAGGTTGTCGATGAGTCGCTGATGTCTGCAGTCACTGCAGTCTCGGGCTCCGGTCCGGCTTACTTCTTCCAGTTCGTCGAGGCGATGACCGACGCGGGTGTGAACCTGGGGCTCAAGCGTGATCAGGCTAAGCGTCTGGCGTCGGCTACGGCTGCTGGTGCAGCCGAGATGATGATGCAGGAAGGTGCGGACCCGACTGCGCTGCGTGCCGATGTCACTTCGCCGGGCGGTACAACAGCTGCGGCCACCCGAGTTTTCGAGGAAGAGGGCATTCGTCGCGCGGTGCATCGTGCGCTGCAGGCTTGCTATGACAAGGCCAACGAGATGGGTAAATAAGCATTTCGCCGAGTAGAGGCGGGTGTACAAGTAACCCCAATATTTGGGGCATTGGAAATGGTCAGGGGCAGTAGCTAATCCGATACGCAGGGACGATGGGTTAGTCACAACTGTCACACCATTCGCCAATGCCCCTATTTTTTATCAAAAATCGCACCGGCACCTTGCCTACCGGTAGGATATGAAAAGCACGTGCGTGTCACGATTTTCTGCAGGAGGGGAAGCCTGCAGCGCGTCGCGTGCGCTGAAGGGAATATTTACTAATGCAGAATGCAGATAAAGGCACCTTTCTGACCGTTGCAGAAGTTGCTGACATCATGCGCGTATCCAAGATGACCGTCTACCGCCTGGTTCACGCTGGCGAGCTGCCGGCAGTGCGCGTTGGCCGTTCTTTCCGCGTCCATGAGTCCGCAGTCAAGGAATACCTGGACTCCTCCTTCTACAACGCGGGTTAATTTTTTCTGCCTTTAAGCGGGGCTGTTTGACCTGAACGCATATGTCCCCGCTATGATTAATCCGATTAGTACATGGTGCTGTGCTGCGCCCCTGTTTCCTATCGTCTTCAAGTCATGAAGTATCTAGCTGTGAAGGCGGAAGGAAAAAGGGCGTGACATCTCGGCGGTTGTAAGGCCGCATTGAGTACGCCGCCATTGTGCAAGAAAAGAAATTTCCGTCAACGAATAGCGAGGTCGAGCCGATGGGTTCCGTCATTAAGAAGCGTCGCAAGCGCATGTCGAAGAAGAAGCACCGCAAGATGCTTCGCCGTACCCGCGTGCAGCGTCGTAAGCTCGGCAAGTAAGCCAGCATTCCTGCCGTTATCGCAGGAGCGCGCGTGCAGCGTCGCGTACACGTTTTAAAAGCAGAACCCGCCCGGTCTCGTTGAGATAGGGCGGGTTTTGTCGTTGGGGGGGGGCTAATCACGGGCTGCCGATTACGGGCTGCAAATGTGAAACTGTAGGAGTTTATGACACTTTCAGGCCATTTTTCGAGCCATTTTTGTCATAAACGCAGTCACTAACTCTCGAGTGCGCCTAGCAGCGCTTAACTTTCCTTGTTCGCGTCCCACAGTCGCTTGCCGACGAGTCCCGCGCCCCCGACAGCTCCTGCCAGCAGTGCTCCGATCGAGAGCCACCGCATCGTGGCGAAGGTTGCGGAGCGGAAGTGGCGATAGTCGTAGATAGTCCACCCCATCTTCTGGGCGTAATTCCGCAACTTGCGGTCCGGGTTGATGGCCACGGCGGTGCCCACCATGGACAGCATGGGAATGTCGTTGGCGGAATCTGAGTATGCCGTGCAGCGAGACATATCCAACCCGGAAGAGGCCGCCAGAGCTGCCACCGCGTGCTTTTTGCCCGGGCCGTGGAGAATATCGCCTACCAGGCGGCCAGTGAACTTGCCATCTTTGACCTCGGCGACCGTACCAAGGGCGCCGGTCAGTCCGATGTGCTTAGCGATAACCTGGGCCAGCTGCACCGGGGTGGCGGTGACCAGCCAGACCTCTTGGCCAGCCTGGATATGTAGTTCCGCCAGATCGCGGGTGCCCTGGTAAACGCGGTCGCTGATCTTTTCTTCAAAGATTTCTTCGCCGAGTTTGACCATTTCATTCACATCGTGGCCGGCGAAAAACTCCAATGCCTGTTCACGGGCCTTAGCTACGTCGGCAGCGTTTTCCGCGCCTGAGATTCGGAATTTCAGCTGCTTCCAAATCATGCCGGCCAAATCACGCTTCTTGATGAAGCCGCGCTCGACCAAACCCATGGCAAAGAGGAAGATTGATGCGCCTTGGACAAGCGTGTTGTCCACATCGAAGAAAGCGGCTGCGCCCTGATCGCGTTCGACACCTGGAATGGGCTGCGAGAGCACACGTGCACCGCCAGCGGCATCTTCGGCACCAGCTACACTGCGAAATCCCGTAGCCAGTTCTTCGCCGCCGACGTCGTAGACCTCGCCGAGAGCTTCCAGTGCATTGGCAGCCGCTGCAGCACCAGCTTCCTCCTGTGCTTCATCATTGAGCGGAGCGAGAACTACCTGCTCGAGGAAGTTGCGGACGTTACCCTGCGAGGACGCAAGGTCACCCAGCATGTCGATGGGGAAGGGGGAGCGGTTGTCGGCACTGAACTCACTCACGGCACGAAAATCTCTTTCCACGGTGTATGCAACCGACATCCGTTATCGGAAGCTCTTGTTGAATAGTATCCGCTCTTTAGGCAAAGCTGCGCGCTGAGATTCAAGGAGCGGATGGGGCAAGGATAAGAAGAGTCACTTTTGCAGGGGAAGTGTGGGGAGGGGGACGTCGTAAAGCGAAACAGTCGACCTTTAGACTGGCCGTTATGGTGACTGTGACGGTGATGAGTAGGAAGACGTGCGGTTCGTGCGCCCGAGTGATTGCGCAGATTGAGCCGCTAGTTCGGGACCAAAATGCGCAGTTCCAGGTGGAAGATGTCGATACCGATCCGAACTTGGCCATGGAATTTGGCGATCGCGTGCCGGTGATTTTGGTCAATGATGAGGAGATCGCTTGCTGGGAAATCGATGATGATGAACTCCTGGAAGCGATAGCGGAGGCCGAATAAGTTCGGGAGACAACTCTGCCGAACTGCTAGGAGCTGCGGAGACATGGCAGAATGTGGAGTAGCGGCAAAGAAGTAGGGGAGTGCTGCGAACATCGAGGTAGAGACTAAGTAAAGTATGCCTTTGTTGTGACGAGATGGCAGAGTTGTCTAGCGTTAACAGTCATAGCTGTGTGAAAAAGCCCGTAGCGGGGCCTGTGAAGGAGCAATAGAGCGGTGATTGAGCGGTGAGTGTGCTTCTCGTCGGAATGTCGTACCGGTCTGCACCGGTGACCCTTCTTGAAAAGGTCTCCGTCGGTGAAACTGAGCGAGAGGCCATTTTGGCTCGGCTGGTCGCGGATGAAGCGATCAGCGAAGCGATGCTGTTGTCGACCTGTAACCGCGTTGAGTACTACGTGGTGGCCAACGGCTTCCACTCTGGGCTATCGGCCGTGGTCCGTGAAATTGTCGGTCGTACTGGGCTCGAACTCGATGAACTGACACCGCACCTCTATGTGCGGTACGCACAGGCCGCAGCGGAGCATGCCTTCTCGGTGTGTGCTGGTCTTGACTCGATGGTGCTGGGGGAACAGCAGATTATCGGTCAGCTTCGCAATGCTTACCAGGAAGCGGACGAAGCCGGCACCGTCGGTCGCATGCTGCATGACTTGGCGCAGAAGGCGCTGCACACAGGCAAGCGAGTCCACAGCGAAACACTGATCGATAATGCGGGCGCATCGATGGTCTCCGTGGCCATCGACGAGGCGATTGCTGCGCTGCATCCTGGGTTCAACTCTGGTGTTGACGTCGCTGAGGGTACCGATATTCTGGCCGGACGTTCGGCCCTTATCCTCGGCGCCGGTGCGATGAGTTCGCTGGCCGCCAGTTACCTGGGGCGCTGCGGCATTGATCGTCTGATTATTGCCAACCGCACCGTTGACCGGGCGCAGAACCTGGCTAACCACTCGATCGAAGCGGGCATCCCCGCTACTGCTATTGCGTTGCATGATTTCGCTGATGTCCTCGATGATGTGGACATTCTCGTCAGTGCCACCGGAGCCATGACGCCAGTGGTCTCAGCTGCAGATGTTGTCGACCACGGCCCGCTCGCCATCGTCGATTTGTCTATGCCTCGCGACGTCGCGGAGGTTGTCTCCGGGCTTGAGGGGATCGCACTCTTCAACATCGAATTGCTGCAGATGACTCGCACGGAGGTTCCGGGTCGTGATGATGAGGCTGCAGCGCGCGACATTGTGGCCGAAGAGTTGGAGTCCTACCTCACGGCGCAGCGCGCAAGCGAGGTAGCACCGACTGTTCGTGCTCTGCGTGAGCGTGCGGCAGATGTGGCGGCGGCTGAGCTCGCTCGCTTGGAGGCGAAGACACCGGGTCTTACTCAAAAGGAACGTCGCGAGGTCGAATCCACGGTTCGCCGCGTCGTCGATAAGCTCTTGCACGCGCCAACGGTGCAGGTCAAGAAGCTTTCTAGCCAGCAGGGTGGTGGCAACTACGCGCTTGCCCTGCAGAAGCTCTTCGACCTGCCCCTATCCACCCCCTCTGGCCTGTATGCTGACACCGATATCCCCGCAGATCTCATGGTAGAGGGCCGAATTGGGCGGATGCAGGGATTTGAGCAGTATGGTCTTGACAGTAGTGCCATCATTGAAGGCGTTGCTGAAACCACCAAAAATTAACACCCGGAGGGAAACATGCCTGACCCAGCGACTATTCGTATCGGTACCAGGGGCTCGGAACTGGCCACGACACAGGCCGGTCACGTCCGTGATGCACTGATTGAGCTGGGACAGCCTGCAGAGCTGGTGATTGTAAAGACCGCCGGTGACCATAACCGCCACGACCCGGTGGAAAAGATTGGCATCGGTGTCTTCACCCAGGCGCTGCGTCATGCACTCCGCGAGGGGGTGTGCGACATTATCGTGCACTCGTTTAAGGACCTGCCGACCCTGCCGGAAGACGACATGATGGTCGCAGCCGTGCCGGAGCGCGTCGATCCGCGAGAAGCGCTGATTTCCCGCGATGCCACGCCGCTGATGGACCTGCCTGAGGGGGCTCGTGTGGGTACCTCCGCGCCGCGTCGTGTCTCTCAGTTGCGTGCGCTGCGCTCCGACCTGGAACTTGTACCACTGCGTGGAAACATCGAAACCCGCATGGGGCGCGTCTCTGAGGACTTGGACGCTGTCATTCTGGCTCGCGCTGGGCTGGAGCGCACGGGTCGCCTCGGAGAGATTGCGGAATCCCTGGACGTGGACGTCCTCATACCGGCCCCGGCTCAGGGCGCCCTGGCGCTGGAGTGCCGCACTGCTGACCGCGAAATTGTGGATATTCTGCGCAAGATTGACCACCCGGTGTCCCATGCCCGCGCTGTCGCTGAGCGCGCGGTACTCAATGAGCTGGAAGCGGGCTGTACCGCTCCGGTCGCGGCCTACTCAACCGTGAGCGACAGTGGTGAACTCACCCTGCAGGCGGGGGTGTTCGCACTCGACGGTTCGCGTCAGTTGCTCGAGACCGCTACCGCAAACGTGGATAAGGCCGATGAGCTTGGCCGGAAGGTTGCGGCGGCCCTGCTCGAACGGGGTGCTCATGAGGTAATGGGCGATACCCTGCGGGAATCTCAAAAGTAGCCGGTTAGTTAATTTGGCTCAAACCCTTTATGCTAATAGGCCTGTATGCATGCCGTTGGGATAAGGGTTTCCTTCGTGTGCTCGCATGTGAGATTCAGGTGTCCACCTGCCCCTCACATGCGTTGGCGCATGTCCGCTTTCTTCCTTAGAGACTCATCGGCACGAAAAGTGAACAACCAATAGAAAAGAAATCACTCCGCAACGATGAACACCTCCCTCCCCTCAGCAACGGGACGCATCCTGTTCGTCGGCGCTGGTCCTGGAAATCCCGACCTGCTGACGCTTCGCGCCCGTGAGATTCTCGCAGACACCGCTATCGCCTACGTCGACGCCGATGTCATGCCGGGGGTTCGAGAGCTCGTCGCAACCGATGTGCCTGTTCCTCCCGAGCTGCTGAAGGAAGCCGAGGAAGAGTACGAGCGCATGTGCGCCGCAGCCAAGGCCAAGGGATCTCGTCGTAAGCCGCCGCGTCCGGCACCACCGACCGCCGCAGATCTGCGCACGCCTATCGACGATCCCAAGAAGATGGCAGAATTGCTCGTCGAGGAAGCCGCTAAAGGCAATGACGTGGTGCGTTTGGTGGCAGGCAATCCGCTGACCAACGATTCGCTGCTGGCCGAAATCAACGAGGTCTCGCACGCCGATGTTGAGTTCCAGATCGTCCCTGGCATGTCCGTGCCCTCCACCGTCCCGGCATTTGCCGGTATCGCGTTGGGCTCGACGTACACGGAGACCGATCTCGATCGCGCCGATGTGGACTGGGACGAGCTGGCCCAGGCACCGCAGCCGCTGGTACTGCAGGCCGTGCAGGACGACCTGTCCGCCATTGCAACTGAGCTCGGCGAACGCGGCCTGCCGTCGTCGTTGCCGGTGTCGGTGACTGTCAACGGTACGACTCGTCTGCAGCGCACCTACGACGTCACGCTGGGCACCTTGGCGCAGCTCTCGGGTGACCTGACCGGTCCGCTGGTGGTCACGCTTGGCAAGGGTGTGGACAATCGTTCGAAGTACTCATGGTGGGAAAACCGCGCTCTCTACGGATGGAAGGTGCTGGTCCCACGTGCCAAGGCGCAGGCAGGCCCGATGAGTGCCCGTCTCGTTGCGCACGGCGCCATCCCGATTGAGGTCCCGACCATCTCAATCGAGCCACCGCGCAGCCCGGCGCAGATGGAACGCGCCATCAAGGGGCTTGTCGACGGCCGTTACCAGTGGGTTGTCTTCACTTCCGTCAACGCCGTCACCGCAGTGTGGGAGAAGTTCCAGGAATTCGGCTTGGACGCGCGCTCCTTCGCTGGGGTCCGCATCGCAGCCGTCGGCCATCGCACCGCCGCTGCCATCCGCGATCTCGGCATCACTCCGGAGCTGCTTCCGGATGACACTCGTCAAAATGCCGCGGGCATTGTCGACGTGTTCCCGGAGTACATCGAGGATCTCGATCCGGTCAACCGCGTGCTGCTGCCGCGCGCCGATATCGGCACCGATGTGCTTGTCGACGGTCTGATTGACCTGGGCTGGGAAGTTGATGATGTGGTCGCTTACCGTACCGTGCGGGCAGCGCCACCGAGTGCGGATATCCGCGACATGATTAAGTCCGGTGGCTTCGACGCAGTGTGCTTCACCTCGGGGTCGACGGTGAAGAACCTGGTCGGCATCGCGGGTAAGCCGCATGCTCGCACCATCATTGCCTGCATCGGGCCGATGGCCGCAGCCACGGCTCGCGAGTACGGCCTGCGGGTAGATGTCGTGCCGGAGCGCGCAAGCATCCCGGAGCTGGTGGATGCGCTGGCAGAGCATGTTGCGCAACTGCGGGCGGCAGGGCAGCTGCCACCACCGCGCAAGAAGCGTCGTCGTTCGCGTAAAACCAAGGACTGAGCAGGGGCGTACCGGAGCGAGTTCGCGTTTTGATTAAGGTTGTCTTTATGACTACATCTGGAGCTTCTGAATCATCCCGCGAAATCGATCTCGAACAGTTTGGATTTCCTCTCCCGATTCGTCGCCCACGCAGGCTGCGCACCAACCCGGTGATGCGTGCGATGACGGCGGAGACGACACTGACTCCGAAAAATCTCATCCTGCCCATGTTTGTTGCAGATGGGATTGATGAGCCGAAGCCAATCAGCTCCCTGCCCGGGGTAGTGCAGCATACCGAGGACTCCCTGGTAGAAGCTGTGCGCGAGGCTGTTGAGGCAGGTATCTCGGCAGTTGACCTCTTCGGTGTCCCGCTGGATGCGGACAAGGACGGCGAGGGCTCTGAGTCCTGGAATCCGGAGGGCGTACTCAACCGTGCCCTGCGTCGTCTCCGCGACGAGTTCGGGAATGACATTTTGATTATGGCCGACACCTGCCTGGATGAGTTCACTGACCACGGCCACTGTGGTGTGCTGGGCAAGGACCGCTTCGGCAACACGGTCGTTGAGAATGACCGCACGCTGATTAACTACATCAAGATGGCCGTTGCGCAGGCCGACGCCGGTGCCCATATCGTGTCCCCTTCGGGCATGATGGACGGCCAGATTGCCGCAATTCGCGAGGGCTTGGATGCCGCTGGCCATGAGGATGTCTCCATCATGGCGTACTCGGCAAAGTACGCCTCCGCCTTCTACGGTCCATTCCGTGAAGCTGTGGGCAGCTCGCTGCAGGGTGATCGCCGTACCTACCAGCAGGATCCTGCAAACCGTCGTGAGTCCCTGCTTGAAGTGCAGCTCGACGTTGACGAAGGTGCGGACATGGTGATGGTCAAGCCGGCCATGAGCTACCTGGACATTCTGCGCGAGGTCGCGGATATGTCGCCGGTGCCGGTTGCCGCCTACCAGGTCTCTGGTGAGTACGCGATGATTCACGCCGCTGCCGCCAACGGGTGGATTGACCTGGATGCTGCGATGATGGAGGCAGTACTGAGCATTCGCCGTGCCGGTGCGGAGCAGATTTTGACCTACGCAGCGGTGGACTTGGCGAAGAAGCTGCGCGCCCAGTTCTAATTCGCTCGGGTGAACGTGCAGTAGCAAATATCGAGAAGTGGACGGATGACTAAAGAAGAGAAGAAGCCCGCAATTCCCGAGCAGGTCGAGGGAGCTAGGCAGGCGTGGCGGGTTACGGCCGTGTTGCAGCTGCTCGTCGCTGCGGTAGCTACGGTGACCTACTGGCTGCATCCGGAAATGCTGATGAGCCCCTCAACCGCTAAGGAGAATTTCCCGGGTTTCAGCGAGGGCCAGATTGATGCTGCCATGAAGGCGACTATCGTTATCGCGTTCTTTTTCGCAGTGGGGCTTTGCATCGCGTTCTTCGCCATTATCGAGCGAATGCGCAAGGGGAGCGAAGGTGCTCGCACCGTGCTGGTTATCGGCTCGCTTTACCTGGCACTGTCGGCGCTGATGTCCTTCTTCTCTTCTACGGCTTCAGAATCGGGAGTGCCGGCATCCCTCGTTCTTATCAGCGGAATTGTGCGAATCGCCTCGGCCACTGCCGCGGTAGCGGGTCTAGTGCTCGCCGCTTCGAAGGAATCCAAGGACTACTTCGATCATCAGCGCCCGTCGAAACCGTGGACCCCGTCCGCTCCGGAATCGCATCTGCCGAGAGCGTCGAAGCATGGCGCTGATCCAAAGCGGCAACAGCAGCTGGGCCAGTCACAGCCCAAGCAATCCAAGCAGCCTGAGGAGTCCAAGCGATGATGTCCCTGCCGAGTCGGCCCTGGCAGTGGGTGCTCTTCGTCGCGCTCATCGCCCAGATTGTCCTGAGCTTGATACTGGTCACCGGCGACTATTCGCAGGCTCCCGCCGCCGTTGGCCGCGATATCTACATCGTCGCCGGTGTGACGCTGGTCTGCTCGCTTATTGGTAGCGGCTGCTTGCCGACGGCCACTGAGTTCAAACTCTCCCGGAACTGCCTGCTCATCATGGTGATTATCACGGCTCTCGCCATGTTCTTTGCCATTATGGCTGGAGCGCTGACTGTATGGGTTATCGCGCCCAGCCTGGCGATGGCGTGTGGACTACTGTTGCTCTATCGTGAATTAGCGCTCACGCGCGCCAACCAGCCACAGGATTAGACGGAAAGTTTCAAAGGCCATGAGTGACACCGGTGAGTTTGATTTCTCTCTGGACAATCGCGTTGAACAAGCGATTGTGGATGCCAAGGTCGCTGCTCGTAAGGCATTGCCACGAAGCCGTCAGGACATCGACGAAGAAAGTGCCCATCAGCGGCTTGCACACCGCAGAGGCCAGTCCAACACAGCTTTCGCACTCATCCTGGAAAACTTGGAAAACGCCGAGAGCGCTGAGCGTGCTGAGCATGTTTTGGAATCCTTTCCAGATGTGACCGCCTCTGTGGTCTACAAGCCCGGACGCGCGTGGATTACCGCGCCCGATACCATCGATCCGAATCAGTTCATCGAAGCTCTCCGCGAAATTGGGGTCGAGTCGTACCTCACGCGCAGCACGCTTCGGCGTCGTGCAACTCGGCTGGATGTGTCACAACATCGCCGTCCCGCTGTTCCGGCTGCCGCTCAACAGAATGAGGAGGAGCGCATTCGCCGTCGTGAAGCGGCCTTGCGCCGAAGCGGCGGTGGCGCGGAAGTACTGTTCACGGCGCGTGAACTGGTGACCAAGCAACGCTTTTGGGGAAGCCTGTTCCTATCGATTCCGGTGCTGGTGACGTCGTTGAACGTCAACTGGCAGTTCCCGGGTTGGCAGTGGATGTGTCTTGTGCTGACCACGATTGTGGTGTGGTGGGGTGGTTGGCCGTTCCACCGGGCAATGGCGGCGTCCCTGCGTCGGCGGATGTCGGCGCTGGATGGGGCGAGCTCCATTGCCATCCTGCTGGCGTGGCTGTGGTCGCTAGCGCAGCTTATCTTTGGTCCCGCGGGACAGATTGGATATACCACTGCGCCCACTTGGTTTGCTTTCAACTACCGGGAAAGCGCCTCGGCAGAGGTGTTTTTCGACGTTGCGTGCGGCCTGACTGTGCTGTTGCTAACAGGTCGCATGTTTACGCGCTACAACAAGGTGCGTACTGGACAAATCTTGCGCAACCTGCGCATTCCAGCTGAGCGAAACGTGACAGTCGTGCGCAAGAGCGCTAAATCCGCGGAGCCGAAACGGGTGGAGGTGACGGTCGCGGAGCTCAATATCGGTGATGACATCGTGGTTCCACCGCACTCGGTGATTCCGGTTGATGGCTCAGTCATCGGTGGTGCGTCCACGATGGATGCGCAGCTACTCGGTATCGGCGTTGAACCGCAGAAGGTCAAGGTCAATTCCAAGGTTTGGGCCGGTGCAATCAACCTGGATTCGGAGCTCAAGGTGCGCGTGGAACGCACCGGTTTCAAGACCCGGGCGTCATCGATAGCGCGCTGGCTTCGTCAAGCGGTTCGAGAAGAAACGGTGATGCACCAGACCGCAGTGCACTCGGCATCAGAGCTGGTGCCATGGACGCTGTCGTTGGCGGGCGTGGCTTTTTGCGGCTGGTGGCTGGCGACTGGCACGATGAGCGGTGCCCTCGCGGTGGCGCTGGCTATGCTCTCGGGCATCGCGCCGGTGGCATTGGCAATGTCTACGTCGACCGTGCAGCGCATCGGGATTCTGGCCGGTGCTAGTAACGGAATCTTGATTCGTGGCAATGAGACTTTCCGAAAGCTGGCCGCTGCCGATGTGGTGATTTTTAACCGAGTTGGAACGCTGACCGAGGGTGACACCCACGTGCTCGGTGTCGCCGCTGAGCGCAATGAAAATCCGGATCTGGTTCTGCGTGTGGCGGGCGCTCTCATGATGGAGAGCAACCACCCGGCATCAGCGGCAATCGTGCGCGCGTGCCGTGTATCCCGCGACGCCGGTTCCGGCGGTGGCGAGGTGCCGCACTGGATTGAGACTGTACACGTCGCAATTGCGGAAGACGGTGCGTTCGTTGGCCAGGTAGAGATCCCGGTGAAGGACTCGGACGACAAGTTGGAGATGCGCTTTGTTGAGGGGCGTGTTTGGCGTCCGCGTGATCTCACTGCACTCAGCGAGAAAATGGCCGTGGCTGCGCTCAGTGGCGGTACTCCGATGGTGGTGTCGTGGCGTGGCAAGGTCCGTGGTGTCATCACCATTGGTGAGGACATTAAGCCCGATGCGGTCGAGAGCATTGACCAGCTTGAGGATATGGGCGTGGACACCATGATGATCACGCGAGATCCGTATCCAGTAGCCCGTCGTTTTGCTGACCGGCTGAATATCTCACGAGTATTCGCGGGCATCATTGCCTCCCGCAAGGCCATTGCGGTGCGTTCGGTCCACAGTGACGGCGAGACTGTCGTGATGGTTGGCGACAAGGACATCCGGGACTCTCTGCGTGCCGCTGACGTGGGTGTTTTGATGGACAACACCGAAGGCAATCAGAATCTTGATGTTGATTACGCCGATGTCGTGGCACTGCGTAACAACGTGTTGTCGATTCCGGAGGCCATTGAAATCGCACGTGCTGTGGTGCGGATGATGGACTCCAACATCTACTTTGCGTGGTTCTACAACGTTGCGGTCATCCTGCTGGGTATGACCGGTATGATTCACCCGCTGCTGGCATCGCTTTTGATGATTTTCTCCAGCTTGTGGATCGACTGGCGATCCCGTCGAGTGTCCTCTCGCCGCAAGCATCTATTCAGGGTGAAGCTGGGACGTTGGTAGGGCAGGGTAGCCCTTCATCCGAGTGGCCGTCTACGATGGTCACCGTGACTCAAGACATTAATGCTCCTCATGTCCCAGAAAACGTTGAGCTCACCGATCGTTCGGCAGAGTTCTTTACGCAGGCTCAGGCAGTGACGCCGGGTGGCGTGAACTCGCCGGTCCGCGCCTTCGGTTCCGTCGGTGGCACCCCACGTTTCATTGACCACGCCGCGGGCTCTCGTCTCGTGGATGTTGATGGCAACGAATATGTGGACTTGGTCTGCTCGTGGGGTCCAATGATTCTGGGCCACGCGCACCCGGCAGTGGTGGAGGCCGTTCAGAGCGCCGCCACTCGCGGTTTGTCTTTCGGCGCTCCGACGACGGCTGAGACCGACCTGGCTCGTCACATCGTTGAGCGCACGTCGGTAGATGAGGTGCGTCTGGTCAACTCCGGCACTGAGGCCACTATGTCCGCAGTACGCCTGGCTCGCGGTTTCACTGGCCGTTCCAAGATCATCAAGTTCGCCGGCTGCTACCACGGTCACGTGGACGCGCTGCTGGCATCGGCCGGTTCCGGTGTCGCTACTTTTGGTCTGCCGGATTCGCCGGGTGTCACCGGTGCATCGGCTGCCGACACCATTGTTGTTCCTTATAACGACATTGAGGCCGTCAAGGCCGCATTCGCTGAGAACCCGGGCGAGATTGCCTGTGTCATCACTGAGGCGGCAGCGGGCAACATGGGTACCGTCGCACCGCAGGACAACTTCAACGCGAAGTTGAAGGAAGTCTGCCACGCAGACGGCGCACTGCTGATTCTCGATGAGGTCATGACTGGCTTCCGCGCTTCCTACAACGGCTGGTACGGCATTGATGGTGTGGCCGGTGACCTGACCACCTTCGGCAAGGTCGTCTCCGGTGGTCTGCCGGCAGCTGCCTTCGGTGGTCGCCGCGACGTCATGGAGTACTTGGCTCCGAACGGTCCGGTGTACCAGGCAGGCACACTCTCCGGTAACCCGGTCGCTATGGCAGCTGGACTGGCCAACCTGGAAAATGCCACGAAGGATGTCTATGACACCGTCGCAGCCAACGCAGATCGCCTGGCCACGATTCTGTCCGACGCCCTGACCAAGCAGGGCGTGGCCCACCACATTCAGCGTGCGGGCACGATGCTCTCGCCACGCTTCGCTGAGGGCGAGGGCCATAACTTTGAGCAGATGCAGGCAGCGGATACTTTCCGCTACCCGGCTTTCTTCCACGCCCTACTGGCCAATGGTGTCTACCCGCCGGCTTCTTGCTACGAGACCTGGTTCGTCTCCGCTGCGCTGACCGACGCCGACTTCGAAATCATCGAGCGTGCAGCAGCCCGCGCGGCCGAGGCGGCGGCAGCCGCCAAGCCGGAGTAGGTGACACGTGTCGAACAAGACCAATTCGCAGGCCGAGCAGCAGGCAGCACAGCAGGAATCGCAGCCGACACCGCCGGAAAACCAGGCGTCTAAGCGTGCAACAAAGCACGCCAAGACCACGGTCGTACATCTCGTCCGCCACGGCGAGGTTTATAACCCGGATAAGATTCTCTACGGTCGCCTGCCCGGCTGGCACCTGTCTGAGCGCGGTCAGCGTCAGGCAGCGGCCACGGCCGCGTCCTTCGAAGGCCACGACATCCGCTACTTCGCCTGCTCTCCGCTGCAGCGCACGCAGGAAACCTCACGGCCCTTCACCGAGGTAATCGGCATGAAGCCGACCCTGGATGAAGATTTGCTGGAGGCTGGCAACTCCTTTGAGGGTTTGCACATCAAGGGCATTGACTCCGCACTGTGGAATCCGAAGTACTGGCCACGACTGCGTCGTCCGAGCGTGCCCAGCTGGGGCGAGCCCTACGAGGAGATCGCGGACCGTATGTTCCACGCCATCGAGCGAGCCCGCGAGGCCGCCGAGGGAGCGGAAGCGGTGCTGGTGACACACCAGCTGTGCATCATTGCAGCTCAGCGTCGTGCGCGGTACTTGAAGCTCGCCCACAACCCGGCAACTAGGCAGTGCGATCTGGCCAGCGTGACCTCCTTGGTCTTCGTCGGCGACACCATTGTCGACGTGCGCTACAGTGAACCGGCCGGTCACCTGTAAGGTGAATAAATAGTTTTGTTGAAGTTTCACTGACCCCCGGAAGGTGGCACCCCAAGTGGCCAAGGTCTCATCGTCCCGAATTGCAGCAACGCTAGCGGCAGCAACTCTGTCTCTGTCGCTCGCAGCATGTAACCCCGGAGATTCAGTGGGACACGATGCCGTTGCCGTCGGCGGTCAGTTCGAGTTTGTTTCTCCAGGGGGTCAGCAGATCATTGACTACGCACCCGAGGAGCGCAAACCGGTCGGCAAGGTGTTCGGTCCTTCTCTAGAGGACGACGACAAGAAAATCTCCCTCGATGACTTCAAGGACCAGATTGTGGTCCTAAACGCCTGGGGGCAGTGGTGCGCACCGTGCCGATCCGAATCGGATGACCTGCAGTATGTCCAGGAACAGATGGAAGAGCAAGGTATCGGCACCGTTCTCGGCATCAACGTCCGCGACAATGTCCGCCAGGCTCCCATCGACTTTGTGAAGGACAACGGCATCACCTACCCGTCCATCTATGACCCGGCCTTCGTCAACGCCAGCGCACTCGGCGGCATCCCGGCTTCGGTGATTCCGACAACCATCATTCTGGACAAGCAGCACCGCCCGGCCAAGGTCTTCCTCCGCGAGGTCGATCACACCATGCTGATGAAGGCTGTTAATGAAGTGAAGGCGGAGGGCTAGGCCCCAGCATGGGAACTCTTGCCATGGACACGATTTATCTTGCCGATGGCATCGGCCAGCAGTTCGCCGACGCCGCCACCGGCGGTCCCATCCTATTAGGCCTGCTCGCTGCTGCGCTGGCTGGTCTCGTCTCGTTTGCCAGCCCGTGCGTCATTCCGCTCGTGCCCGGTTACGTCTCGTATCTCACCGGTATTTCCGGAGCATCGGGGGCGCAGGGCCAGGGCTTGACGACGGGCACTGCGGACGCAACCGCCGTCGATAAGCGTGACGGCGATGGAGGGCGTGGCAAGCGTTCCGCAACTGCCCGCGTCGGCCTGGCTGCGTTGCTGTTCGTGCTGGGCTTCACTGTCATTTTCGTGCTGGGGTCGGCCTCAATTTTCGGGCTCGTGTCCACGCTGCGTCTGCAGGCGCGCACGCTGACGATTGTCGGTGGCGTGGTGACCATCGTGATGGGACTCGCCTTCATGGGCATGGTGCCGGCGCTGCAGAAGGACACCCGCATGGCGCCGAAGCGCTGGACCACGTGGCTGGGAGCGCCACTGCTTGGCGCGGTGTTCGCGCTGGGGTGGACGCCGTGTCTGGGCCCGACGCTGACTGCAATTATTTCGGTGTCCGCGGGCACGCAGGGTATGACCGCGGCCAGGGGAGTGGCGCTGATTATCGCTTACTGCCTGGGGCTGGGGCTGCCGTTCATTTTGGTGGCGCTGGGGTCGGCACGCGCGATGCGTGGAGTGGACTTCCTGCGTAAGCACTCGCGAACTATTCAGCTCATCGGTGGTGTGGCGCTGGTGCTGGTCGGAATTGCCCTGGTCACGGGACTGTGGGATGTTTTTGTTGCCTGGGTTCAGGCCGCTTTTATTACTGATACGGTAACGCCAATTTAGTGAAAGATTTTTCGATGTCGGTGAATTGGAATAAGGTACGACAGCCCTTCCAGCAGGTCTGGAACTGGTTGACCAGCATGCGCACAGCGCTGATTCTGCTGTTCATCCTCGCTTTCGCAGCGGTTCCGGGCGCCCTGTTGCCACAGCGCTCGCTGAATAAGGACAAGGTCGACCAGTATCTAGCCGCCAACGGCAAGACCGCCGAGATCATGGATAAGCTGCAGCTTTTCGATGTCTTCTCGTCCGTCTGGTTCGTCGCCATCGTGGCATTGCTGCTGATTTCCCTGGTTGGCTGCATTATTCCGCGCACCATCGACCACTACAAGGCCATGAAGACGCCACCGGCCAAGGCGCCGAAACGGTTGGCGCGTCTTCCGCTTCACGACGAAGCCGTGGTCGATGCCTCTGCGGATGAAGTTTCTAAGCGGGTGCGTGAGCGCCTGAACAAGTGGGCGTTGACCGAGACTCCAGCAGATGAAGATCGCGCTGGGGCACGATCCTTTTCCGCGGAGAAGGGATACCTGCGTGAGTTTGGCAACCTGGTGTTCCACCTGGGCATTGCGCTGCTGATTATCATCGTCGGCTTGGGCCGCATGATCTATTACGAGGGTCAGGTCATTTTGCTGACCAACACCGGCACCGAGATTTCTGACGACAACGTCAATAGCGCGGTGGGCGTTCCGTTCTGTAACACCGCTGCTGCGAACTATGACTCGCTGCGTGCTGGCAACACCTTCGACGGTACAACTCTGAACCCGTTCTGTATTCAGGTCGATGACTTCTTCGCCGATTACCTGCCGAACGGTCAGGCCAAGATGTTTACCTCTCATATCCGATTCGCAGAAGAAGAGGATATGCGCAAGCCGGTCGATGAGTGGGAAAAGACCACGCTGCAGGTCAACCATCCGCTGCGCGTCGCCGGTGACCGTGTGTACCTGCAGGGGCACGGCTTTGCCCCGGCCTTTAAGGTGACCTGGCCGAATGGCGAGTCGCGTACGTCGATTGTCCAGTTCCGTCCGGATGATCCGACCTTCTTCCTGTCCTCTGGTGCGCTGCGCTTCGACCCACCAGCAGGCATGTACCCGGACTTGTTCGAGCGCCGCCAGAACCAGATTGCAATCGAGGGACTGTTCGCTCCGACCGCGGAGTTTACTGGTGAAAAGGGTGCTCTGCTGCAGTCCTCTTACCCGGCGATGCAAGACCCGGCCGTGGCTGTCGACATCTACCGCGGCGACGCGGGCTTGGACACCGGTCGTTCGCAGGGGCTGTTTTCCCTCGACCGCGATCTGATGCACTCGGGTCAGCTGGCTAAGGAAGCCCGCGTCAACCTCAAGCAGGGCGAATCCACCGAGCTTGCCGACGGCACCAAGATTGAATTCCTCGGTGCGAAGGAATTCGTCAACTTGCAGGTTTCGCACGATCCCACGCAGTTCTGGGTGCTGGTGGCAACTGTGGCCGCACTGGCGGGCATGGTTCTTTCGTTGGGCATTAAGCGCCGACGTGTTTGGGTGCGCATGTTCCCGCTGGAAGATGGCCGCACTCGCGTTGAGTTCGGTGGCCTTGCCCGCACCGACAAGGCAGGTTGGGGCGAGGAGTTCCAGTACATCGTAGATGACATCCTGGAACGTGACAGTGATGACGAGGATGCTGCTGACAACAATGCTGCGACCGACGAGAGCGCGGACGACAAGGACAAAAGCTAACTGACCACTAAGTCTGGTCCATCATTACTGCAGGGTGAATGCGCGGGGGCGAGAATTGCGCCTCCGCGCATTTTTGCGTCCCCCGTGTCCCCGGTCCCCTTTTGCTTAGTCCTGCTTTAGTACTAGGGTTTGAAGAAGTATTCCGCTAATTCCACACTTTGGAGCCAAGTACATGCTCGTCAATAAGACACTGGCGCAGTTTTCGGACTGGTCGTACTTCACGGCCTTCGCCTTTTATCTTGTGGCCTTTGTTATTTCCATTGCCTACTACAGTCGTCGTATCGCGGCCGCTGAAGCGAAAAGCCAGGTTGCGGAACGCGAGCTGGTAGCCGCCGGTGCGGGTGAGGGAGCTACCACCGCTAGTGTTGCTGACTCGGGGGAGTCGGCGACGAAGTCGTCGGCAAGCGAGCCTAAGAACCAGGTGCTGACGAACCGACTCGGCGTTGTGACGGAAATGCTGATTTACGTCGGGGTGGCCGTGCACTTTGCATCGGTGCTGCTGCGTGGCCTGGCCGTGCAGCGTTTCCCGTGGGGCAACCTCTACGAGTACGTATCAGTTTCAATCCTCTTTGCTATGGCAATTGCAGCTGGCGTACTGCATCGTGAAACCATGCGTGTGTTCTGGCCGTGGCTGTTGGCTCCGATTCTGGCGCTGATGTTTTACGGTGGTAAGAACCTATATGTTGAGGCTGCTCCGGTGGTGCCGGCACTGCAGTCGATTTGGATTCCGGTTCACGTCTCGATTATTTCTATCGGGTGCAGTATCGCACTGATTTCCGGTGTTGCCTCGATTCTCTACATGCTGCGGATGTACAACCGCGAGGGCAAGGAAAAGGGCTTCCTGGGCAAACTGGTCGCGCCGCTGCCGGATGCTCAAAAGCTGGATGCGATTGCTTACCGCACCGCTATTTGGTCCTTCCCACTGTTCGGTCTGGGCATTGTGCTGGGCGCTATCTGGGCCGAGTCCGCATGGGGTCGTTACTGGGGCTGGGACCCGAAGGAGACCACGGCGCTGATTACCTGGATTATCTACGCCCTGTACCTGCACGCTCGCGCGACTTCGGGTTGGCGTAATACCAAGGCCGCGTGGATCAACATCTTCGGTTTTGCCACCATGGTGTTCAACCTCTTCTTCATCAACCAGGTGGTTTCGGGCCTGCACTCCTACGCTGGTCTGAACTAAGTCTTCACACTTGTACAAAGCCGGCATCGCCGGGTGAACTAGAATCGCTTCCATGCGCGTTCTCGTCACCGGTGGTGCCGGCTTTATTGGTTCCAACTTCGTTCTCCGCACTCTGGCTACACGGCCCGATGTGAATGTCACGGTGCTGGACGCTTTCACCTATGCCGCGAACCCTGCGAGCTTGGATGGCGCGGACTGTGAAATCATCCGCGGCGATGTTCGTGACGCGGAGCTGATCGATCGCCTCGTGCCCCGCTTCGACGTGGTCGTCCACTTCGCCGCAGAGAGCCATAACGACAATTCGCTGGTGGATGCCGATCCCTTCGTCACCACTAATGTCATGGGCACCGTGAATCTGGCCAAGGCTTGCGCCACCCACGACGTCCGCCTTCACCACATCTCCACCGACGAGGTCTTCGGCGATCTCGCTCTCGACGATCCAGCACGCTTTACGACGGCCACCGCGTACAAACCCTCCAGCCCCTACTCGGCCTCCAAGGCTTCAGCGGATCACTTTGTCCGGGCGTGGGTGCGCAGCTTCGGGTTGGTTGCGACGATTAGTAACTGCTCGAACAACTACGGGCCGAGGCAGCATCCGGAGAAGCTGATTCCCCGCCAGATCTGTGGTCTGTTGCGCGGTCGTAGCCCTCGCGTGTACGGCACTGGCGAGAATGTTCGGGACTGGATTCACGTCGATGACCACAACGACGCGGTCTGGGCAATCTTGGATTCTGGCGAGGTGGGGGAGACCTACCTGATTGGTGCCGATGGCGAGCGTTCCAACCTCGACGTGGTCGGAGACATCCTGGAGGGCTTCGGTCGTGAGCGGTCCGACTGTGTCCATGTCACTGACCGCCCGGGGCATGACCGTCGTTATGCGATTGACCCCGCATCCATCCGCAGCCTTGGCTGGCAGCCGCGCTACCAAGACTTTTCCGCGGGGCTCGCCGAGACCATCGACTGGTATCGCGCCAACGAGTCCTGGTGGGCGGCGGCCTACGATGCCGCTGAGGCTGGCTACGCGGAGCGCGAGCAGGAGTTGTAGTTCGCTGCTGGGGCATGCCTAGCGAACCCTCAACGCACACTCAGTGCACACTCAACGCGTGCCACAGCCTCAGCCCGGGCGCCCCGTCTACACTTGTTACCCATGAGCCCTAAGAGCACATTCCAGCCCACTTCTATCGACGGCGTTTTCACCTTCGAACCGGTCATCCACGGCGACAGCCGCGGTAGTTTCCACGAGTGGTATCGCCTCGACGCATTCGCCGAGGCCACGGGCTACCCGTTCTTCCCGGAGCAGGCCAACATGAGTGTCTCCGCCGCAGGCGTTGTCCGTGGCCTGCACTTCGCTGACGTCAGCACCGCGCCAGATGGCCACCCCGGCCAGGCGAAGCTGGTTACTTGTCCCGCGGGCCACATCCTCGACATTGCGGTTGACCTGCGTCGCGGCTCCGATACCTTCGGCAAGGTCGAGGTTTTCGAGCTCGACAGCAAGACCCGCCGAGTGGTCTATCTGCCCAACGGCATCGGACATGGCTTCGTCTCGCTTGCCGACGACTCTGTGCTCACTTACCTCACTTCCACCGGTTACAACCCGGAGGCAGAGCGTGCTGTTAGCATCCAGGACCCGACTCTCGGAATTGACCTGGCTGCGCTGCTGGCCAAGGGTGGTCTCACCGACGCGGACATGATTCTCTCCGAGCGCGATCAGAAGGCTCCGACTATCGAGCAGTTCGAGGCCGAGGGCAATAAGCTCCCCAGTGAGTTTGACTGCAAGGATCTTGAGAACATGGCTCGCGACGAGTGGGCAATCGCCAACGAAGCGGCCGGGCAGTAAGGCAGAAAGGCGCGAGCACTATGAAGGGCATCATCCTCGCAGGTGGTACGGGCTCTCGGCTGTTTCCCATCACACTTGGCGTAAGCAAGCAGCTGGTTCCCGTCTATGACAAGCCGATGATCTACTACCCGCTGAGCACGCTGATGCTAGCGGGAATCAGGGACATCCTCGTCATCACCACGCCACATGATGCCCCGCAGTTTGAACGCTTGCTTGGCGACGGCTCGCAGTGGGGCCTCACCCTCACCTTTGCCACCCAAGACGAGCCCCGTGGTCTCGCTGAAGCGTTCATCATCGGTGCGGACCACATCGGCGATGACTCCGTTGCCCTCATCCTCGGCGACAACATCTTTTACGGTGCTGGCTTGGGCACGCAGCTGCGCCGCTTCCATAACGTCGATGGCGGAGCGATCTTCGCCTACTGGGTCGCAGATCCCACAGCCTATGGAGTCGTGGACTTCGACCAAAGCGGCAAAGCCGTGGCGATCCAGGAGAAACCGAAGAAACCACGCAGCCATTTCGCGGTGCCTGGTTTGTACTTCTATGATGCCGAGGTTGTTGAGATAGCTCGCTCGCTGCAACCGTCGTCACGCGGCGAATTGGAAATCACGGATGTTAACCGCGCCTACTTGGAGCGCGGGAAACTGCAGGTAGAGGTGCTGCCGCGCGGCACGGCATGGCTGGACACGGGCACGGTGGACAATCTGATGGCCGCGGGTGATTTCGTGCGCACGATTGAGCAGCGGCAGGGGCTAAAGATTGGCTCGCCGGAAGAGGTGGCGTGGCGCATGGGATTCATTGACGATGCTGCGCTTAGCGCGCGTGCCGACGCCCTCAGCGCCAGTGGCTACGGGGAATATCTACAGCAGTTGTTGCTGCGTGGCAAGGACGTTTAGTCAGTTTCGCCGGGATTATCGGGGTTGTCGTCCTGCTCCCGTTCGCGCCGCTCCTGCAGCTCCTGCTCACGTTTACGGCGATCGAATTCGGCCTTCTTGAGCTTCCAGAGAAACTCCGGATCATCGTCGGGAGCGAGCGGACGGGGTTCCGGTTGCGGAGCGGAAATACGTCGCATGCCGTTGCCGCGACTGCCGGGGCCAAATGCCTTCCACAGCATGACTACGACAAGGATGATGAACAGCAGCAGAATGAGCCGACCCATGTAATAGCTAACCTCCTGGATTTACCGACTAGAATACGCAACGAGTCCCGTAGTGCCCACGAGGGGTATCGCACTGCATGCGGTACGGCGTACAGAGTTCGTTAGGGTACAAAGGAACGTTGGACACGAACAGCCATGGACGCTAGCAACGCCCGGGCACAGCACAGGCGTAACACGTAGAGGTGAGGGTTTAATGACCAATCCAGCAGAGCAGGACAAGTTGGCTTCTGAGGCTCAGATGCCAGCAGCTCCGGTGACCAAGAATGCTGGTCGCGGCAATGCCATGAAGGGGCTGTTCTGGTACGGCCTTGCTCGTCTGCTGCTATTCCTAGTGCTGTTCTTCATTCTGCTCGTGATTATCTACCTCGTTAATGTGCAGATTCCGGCTGCAATTACGGCTGTGTTCGCACTGATTATTGCGATGCCGCTGTCGGTTTTTGTGTTCCCGAAGCTGCGCGTCCAGGCCAATGAGTCTGTTGCAGTGTGGTCGGAGAACCGCCGCGCGCACAAGGAATACATTGCGCAGCAGATTAAGGACCGCGAGGAAAACTAGCGCACCTTCTCCAGGGCCCGCTCGATAGCCCGGTTCACCGCTTCCGGAGCCTCGAGCGGCAACATGTGGCCGGCCCCGTCGACTTCAACCAGTTCGGCGTCCGGCCACTTTTCCATAATTAGGTCTGCTTGCTTGCGCGGAGTGACATCGTCCTTCGTGCCCACCAGTACCGCTCCTGGCAAGCCCTCCAAGTAAGGCCCGGATGCGAACTCGTCGTGATCCTGCAGGTCGTCGAGATATCCCACGAAAGTTTCCAGCGGTGTTTCATTAATCATGGCCGCGTGGAACTCGATGATCTCGTAGTCCGTGCGCCGGGCGAACACCGCCACCGCCAACGACGGCGCCATCAGTGACGCGATTGCCTCGCGGAACTTGCGAATCTCCTTCGGCGAGGACTCAATTGCATTGCGCGCCGCATCCGCCACCGGGGACGCCAGAATCTGCGGCACACCCTGGGCGGCCAGCTTGTCGATAGACGTGGAAATCAACACTACGCCTGCTATCCGACGGCGAATGCTTTCCTCGGCAGCCCGCACCATGTGCAGTGCAATCAAACCGCCTAGCGAATGCCCAACCACGATGAGTTTTCCGGTCGCGGCACGCTCGGCGATCACGGCCAGCGCATCGGCCGCAGCCCCTTCGACCGTGCAGAGTGAAGCCGGAACCGCTCCGGTCAGGCCGTGGCCGCGCAGATCCATAGTCAACAGGCGTGCTTCCGGGTGCGACTTGCGCAGCGCGTTGAACTGCCGGTACCAGGACTCACCAGCCAGGGTGAAGCCGTGGACGAAGACGATGGTCACGGGTTCTTTGGCGGGTTCGCTAGGTTCAACCTCGTACCAGTGCACCGGAATATCGGTGGTGACAGCATCCGGCTTGTCGCTGGCCTTCCGCTCGTCGTCCTTGGCCGCAATCTCGGCCGTGACCGGTGCGGTCTTGATATGCACCACGCCGGTTGACGTGAGATCGGTGAGTCCCGGTTCACGGGTCTGCGAATGCAGCGCACCGTGCTCCAGCGCCAGTCGGCGGCGTCCCGATTTGGTCAAACGCAGAGCAGCGCTGCGGGCGAAAGCTGGAGCCTTGGCTGCTGTGTCGCCAACTCGGGTTGCGGCCTCCTGGACGTCGTCAAGCGCCTTGTGCGTCAGTGTGCGGAAGTCCATCGGTACCCCCTAGCTGAGCGCGAGTGCGAGTGCCGTAATGACGGACCAGGCAAGCATCATCTTGCCGGTAAGCCCCAGTACCGGGATGAGCTCCTTGCCCTTCTTATGCATGCGAATTGGCTCGGAGGCCTTCACCCACAGCGGCACGATGAGCAGACCCACCAGCGCCCATGGGCGCCAGAAAGCGATAAAGCTGCTGGCCAGCGCGGGCATGAGGGAGAGAATCTGCCAGACGATGCGGGTGCGGAAGTCGCCCAGGCGAACTGCCAAGGTGATCTTGCCGGTAGCGGCGTCGGTGGGGATGTCGCGCAAGTTGTTCGCCAGGTTCACGGCAGAAGACACCGAACCAATACCAATTGCGCAGGCCAGGCCGACCCAAGACAGCGAGCCCGTCTGGGTGAATTCCGTGCCGAGCACCGCGACGAGACCGAAAAAGACGAAGACCGAGACCTCGCCAAGTCCGCGATAACCGTAGGGATTTTTACCGCCGGTGTAGAACCACGCAGCCGCGATGCACAGTGCACCGACCAGAATGAGCCACCACGCGCTCATCAGGGACAGCGCCACACCGGCAAGACCGGCGACACCAAAGGAACCGAACGCCGCGTACTTCACAACCTTCGGCTCGACCAGACCAGAACCCGTCAGGCGCAGCGGGCCCGAGCGGTCATCGTCAGTGCCGCGGATGCCATCGGAGTAGTCGTTGGCGAAGTTCACGCCCACAATCAACGCCCACGCGACAACCAGCGCGAGCACCGCACGTCCCCAGATAATCGGCGCGTGCGTCGATGCCGCTCCGACACCGACGATGACCGGCGCAAACGCATTCGCCCAGGTATGGGGGCGCGCGCCTTCCAGCCAATCGCTTAACGACGCCGTTGCAGGACTCTTTGGTGCTTCAGACATGAATTAATAATAGGACGTGACACCAAATGCCTTGAACTAATGCGTGTCTGAATGAGCTAAAAGAGCGCCGCGACTTTCTTCCGGTCGACCTTGCCCGGACCAATCAGTGGCAGAGCCTCCACACGACGCAGGTCCTTGGGAATCATCCAGTGATTGATTCGCCCGGCGTCTTCAGCATCGCCGAGCCCGTCCATAATATCGCCGAGCTCAGCGGTGCCTTCATACGCTGCGACGATAGCGTGGCCGAGCCGTGGGTGTGGCACACCGACCACGCAGGCACCTGTTACTCCGTCGATGGCGAGCAGTTCACGTTCGAGAACTTCCGGGTGCAGTTTCAACCCGCCGGAGTCGATGATGGTGTCCAAGCGGCCCGTGATGACCAGTCGGCCATCGCGGATCTCGCCCGCATCGGAGGTGGCGAACCAACCTGGTTTATGGAAAGCCTCGTGACCGGGCGCGTTGCGGTAACCGTGTGCAATCATCGGCCCGCCCAGCCAAACACGACCATTTTCGATGGCGACCTGTGCGCCCTCGATGGGCTGTCCGTCATAGACGCAGCCGCCGGCTGTCTCGGAGGAACCATAGGTGGTCACGACGTTGATGCCCAGCTCTTCAGCGCGTGCTGCCACCTGCGGGTTCAAAGCTGCGCCGCCGACAAGTACGGCATCGAAGAGGCGCAGAGCAGCCGCGCCAAAGGGTTCTGCCATCGCCTTGGCCAGCTGCATCGGAGCCAGCGAGGTGTAGGCACGGTCGCCTGTGAGGGCCTCGGCGCCGTCGGCGAATGCGGCCACATCAAAACCGTCGGTCACATCCACACACACCGGATCCGTGCCCGCGAGCAGCGAACGAATGAGAACCTGCAGGCCAGCGATATGGTAGGCCGGCATCGCCAGCAGCCACTGCCCTTCACCGCCGAGCCACTGATGTGTAGCGGTAGCAGATGAGACCAAGTTATCCACCGTCAGCTGTGCACCCTTCGGTGTGCCGGTGGAACCGGAGGTGCCGACAACAAGCGCGATGGATTCATCAATTGGCTCACCTGCGCGTTGCGAGTTACGCAAGATTGAGGCGCGCGTGCCGTCGTGAAGCGGAACGGGAAGAAGAGAGACCTCACCGTCCAGCGCGGCGCGGAGGTCGGGCAGGATGGCGGTCGGGTCGTGGGGATTGACGGAAAGCAGGCTGAGCGTACGCACAACCCAAACCATAGCCCGTGTTGTGCCGTAGTTTCTGGTGGCGAGGTCGGAACAATCGTGGCCTCGGGCGCGTTGCGCAGACCAAAGACAGTCATAGATAGAAAGGCGTCGAAGATGGGTTGGATTTTTGGTAGGTCAGCGGAGCTGGTGCCGGAAGATGAGGCACTAAAGGGCGGCTCGCACCCGGTATTGGAAAATCCAAAGCCGCATGCGGTGCTCGGCACGCCGATCACCGGTCCATGGGAGGATGGCCAGGAGGTCGTCTACATCGGTATCGGCTGTTACTGGGGTGCTGAGAAGCTGTTTTGGGAAACACCGGGCGTGCTCAGCACATCGGTCGGGTTCGCCGGTGGCGTGACACCGAATCCCACCTACCGCGAGTCCTGCACTGGGCGGACCAACCACACCGAGATTGTGGAGGTCGTCTACGACCCGGAGCAGATTAGCTTCGACCAGCTGATCGCCAAGGCCTTCGAAGCCCACGATCCCACGCAGGGCTACCGCCAGGGTAATGATGTCGGCACGCAGTACCGTTCCGCGATCTACACGACGACGCCCGAGCAAGCGCGCCGGGCACAGGAGATCGCCGATGCCTACGCGCCGAAGCTTGCCGACGCTGGCCTGGGGGCCATCACCACGGAGATTAAGCCACTCGCGGAGACCCCGGCAGGGGAGTACTACCGGGCTGAGGATGAGCATCAGCAGTACTTGTTTAAGAATCCGAACGGCTACTGCCCAGTGCATTCGACCGGCGTGGCCTGCGGAATTTAAAGGCGAAACTTCGTAGAACGCTTAATTGCGATTAGTAAAACTCACTGAGAAAAGTAAGGTGGTTATATTAATCCGATAGTCGAATAGGAGTGAACCCTTGTGGTGAAGCAAGTACTGCGCGTTGCATTTGCCTTCGTCGGCGTGGTCGTCGGCGCGGGCTTTGCGACGGGTCAGGAAATCATGCAATACTTCGTCGCCTTTGGCATCAATGGTGTCTGGGGTGCCGTTCTCTCAGCGGTAATCATGAGCCTGATGGCGATGATCATTTTGCAGCTGGGAAGCTATTTTCAGGCCAGCGAGCACGGCGAAGTTTTCCGACGCGTATCGCACCCCATCTTCTCGCGAGTACTGGACATTGGCGTGATTATCACGCTCTTCGCCACCGGGTTCGTCATGTTCGCCGGTGCCGGTGCCAACATGGAGCAGCAGTGGGGCATCCCTGTGTGGATCGGTGCCGTAATCATGGTGTTGGTGACCATTGCAGCCGGTTTCCTCGATGTTGACCGAGTGACCACAGTGATCGGTTCCATCACGCCGTTTATCGTCGGCTTTATCCTGCTGGCCAGTGTTTATACGCTGGCGTTCACCGATGCCACCCCGGCCGCGGAGCAGGCAGCTGCCGTTGCGGAAGTCCTGACTACCCTGCCGAACTGGGTTGTCGCCGCAGTGAACTATGTTGGTTTTAACCTGATGGTTGCGGTTTCCATGGCGATTGTTATTGGCGGTAGCCTGTTCAATCCCCGCGCCGCTGGAGCCGGTGGGTTTACCGGTGGTTTGATTTACTCCGCGATGCTGCTGATTACCACCATCACGCTGTTCCACACTGTTGGTACTGTCGCCACCGATGCCGTGCCAATGCTCACCGTCATTAATCGACTGCACCCGTGGCTGGGCCAGGCCATGGCCGTGGTAATCCTTGGCATGATCTTCAACACGGCACTTGGCATGTTCTACGCACTGGGGCGTCGCGTCACCGCAAATCACCCGGAAAAATTCAAGATTGTCTACGTCGCGCTGGTCTTGCTCGGTTTCGCCTTGAGCTTCATGGGCTTCCAGAACCTAATCGGTTGGGTCTACCCAATCCTGGGCTACATCGGTCTGCTGCTCATTACTGTCATGCTTGTTGCCTGGTTGCGCGGCCGCGAGCGCATCAGTGAAGAGACTTCCCGCCGCAAGCGCATCTTCCGCCTGGTCCGCCGTGGCCGGAACAAGGAGGCCCGCGAGGAGATTGAAGACTCCAACCTCAGTGTCGAAGAGGTCCGCGAGGCGATCGAGGAGTAGGTGGGCTGCTCGTAGCGCCGCCGTCAGTCTTGGGATCGGATCGCTTTCAATGATGTCGCCCGAGCCCAAGCCACGAACGCCGCCATCACAATGGCGGACACGAGAACCATCACTGGCCACCGATCGGGGTAATCACGGACTACCCAAGTCCATCCCCATTCCGAGGTCCACCACAACGGTGAGGCGCTGAGGACATCACCGCCAACCATCACCGCCCAACCGCCGAGCGCGACCGAGACAAAGATTGCGGCCGCCACACTTCGACGCGCAATTAAGCCGGTCACGGCCACAATCATCGCGGCCACAAGAGACGCGATTACCGCCTGGTACGGCCAGGGGTTAATGCCCGTCTGGCTATTGGTCTCGCCGCCTGCACCACTGATAACCACCGCAACCACCAGCACCGGCAGGAGAAACGCCATATCCAAGGCAAACAGTCGGAGCGTGATGCTGCGTCGCGCACGCCGATACATCAGTGCTGGCCAGGCATCGGCTTGCGAAGTCCATGTCATGATGGCCACCACGGTTGCGGCCGTCGGCACGCAGACGAAACTCAGCAGCCCCAGCGCATACTCCGGGTTCCACACCACACGCACGACCGCAAGTCCGGCAAGCATCAGCGCTGCGAGACTCCACCAGGTGCGCCAGGGAAGGGTCGCGCTCATGCCATGGCTTAACGACGAAGTGCTGCGTTCCCGGCCCGTCGGCAAGCTGAGAGATTTTCCGTGCGCAAGCAATGCGATGGCAAATAGACCTAGCCCGAGGAGTAAATGCAGCAACGCGGGCGGCAGGATGGCGATGTTCCAGATCTCGCTGTCGGCGGGAGCCGAGATGGAATTAGCCTGCACTCCGTGGATAGGTAACGTTGGGCGGATTGCCCAGGTCCACGGGAGAACTTTCCAGTTTGGGCTCATGGCGTCCAGTGTTCCTGCGATGGCCCAAGCGATGGAAGCGAGCGGAGCGAGGAAGAGAGCTGCGCGTGGCACAAGGCGCCATAGGGCAAGGCCGAATGTCCAGAAGACGAAGAATGACAACGTGCTAAAGAGCGTGAATTGCAATGCGGTGCTCACGCTCCGGGCAAGGAGTGCAGCCATCAATGCGTGACCGAGGGCCGCGGAGGCAATGACAGTGGCTGCGCGGGCAAGGAGCACTCGAGTGCCCGAGATATTGCGCCAGATTAGGCCGCCTTGGCGGAGTTTTTCTTCACGGTTTTGGCCGATGACGGACGTAATAGCAGCCAGGGGAGGAAGCAGGATAAGCGAGTAGATGTGGGCGCTCGCCATGGCGGTGGCGTCAACGCCTCTAGAAAAGACCATGCTGACCAGAGCGATTGCCACCATGATGATGGGAAGAAACATGGTGAGTGACCACTTTGCCCGCAGTAGCTCGGCGCGGAAGTAGCGGCGGGCAGGAACGGTGCGCGTGTTAAGAGTGCGCGTGTGCGGTTGAGTGCTCATCGGGCAACACCTACTGCGGTGAAGAAAGCTTGCTCGAGGGATTGACCAGCAGCCGCAAAGTCAGCCAGCGGGCCTTCGTAGACCAGTCGGCCACCAGCAAGGACGCCAAGGTGGTCAACGCTCTTCTCGACCTCTCCGAGTTGATGGGAGGACACCACGACGGCCTTGCCACTAGCGGCAAGATTTCGCAACAAGGTGCGCAGGCCCACGATAGCTTCGGGGTCGAGGCCGTTGGTGGGCTCGTCGAGAAGCACAATGTCGGGGTCGGTGAGCAGCGCCATCGCCAGGGAAAGACGAACCTTCATGCCCGTTGAGAAAGCGCGGCCACGCTTGTTACCAGCATGAAGCCCGACCAAGTCGAGGACTTCGGCGATACGGCTCTTGTCCGTGCCGGTCAGACGTGCGTGCACTTTGAGATTGTCGGTGGCTGAGAGCTGTGGGTAGAACGCCGGGCCATTGATGGAGGCGCCGATGCGGTCCAGGTCGACAACGGACCACGGGTGTCCCGCGATGCTGATTTCACCGGAGTAGGGAATTAGCCCAAGCACCGTGCTCATCAACGTGGATTTACCTGCGCCGTTGAGTCCCAATAGCCCGTAGACCTCGCCGGCGCGGACGTTCATATCGAGGCCGTTCAGGACAGGTTCGTTCTTGCCGTAGGAGACAGTGATGCCGCGCAGCTGGAGGAGGGGAGCGGCGGCGTCTGCGGAAGGGCCTGAGGTGGGGGTTGGTGCGTTCATGCCTTAAGTAATAGGAGTGTTTGGCACGGTTCGCGCCCTCCCTGAGGATGAGGTGGCGGAAATATCCTCCCTAGGGAGGAGGCGATAGCGAGGATGACGGTACCAGCGAGGAGAAGCTACAGCAGCCCGTTTTTCGCAGCCCAAATGACAAGATCCACGCGACTGCGTGAGCCTGTCTTGGTCAACAGGGATTTCACATGGGTTTTCACTGTCGTCGTGGCGACAACCAACCTGCGAGCAATTTCGTCATTGGAAAGCCCTTGGCAGACGAGGTTCAAAATCTCCTGTTCGCGGGGTGTGAATTGGGTTCCTGTGTGAGTGGGGTCTGAGTCAGCGCCATGTGTCGAGAACGCTCTCGCTGGCTGTCCTGAGTGCGGTGCGCGCGGTGAAACATGCCGCAACACCATCGGCGTCACCTTCGGATCGATGACTCCTTCACCACGGTGGATACGCATGATGGCCGAAAGCAGCTCACGGGGATTGGAGTCTTTGAGCAAAAAGCCTGCGGCCCCAGCTTCTAAAGCGCCGAGCACCAGGTTTTCTTCGCGGAAAGTGGTCAGCACCAGGACTTTCGGAGTGGAAGCGCGAGCCGCACCTCTGGACGGCACGCCTTGCACGATCTGCCGGGTGGCCTCGATACCGTCCATCACGGGCATTCGAATGTCCATGACGACCACATCGGCTCCGGAGGCAAGACGCACAGCCTCGGCGCCGTCGCCCACGGCACCAATGACTTTCATCTGCGGGTGGGCATCAATAAGCTGCGCGAAAGACTGCCGAATCAGAGCCTGATCTTCAGCCACTAATACTCGAATTACATCCATTGCTCGTCTTTCTCGACAGGATTGACAGTCAGCCCTGCTTCGGTCGAACTGCTTACAGCCGAATACTGACGCGGAACATGCCGTCGCTTTCACCATAAGTCATCTCGCCACCGAGCTGCGCCACGCGTTCATTCAGACCAATCAGGCCAGCGCCAGCTCGCTTCTTGGGGCCCAAGGTGTCGCTTTCAGCCCTGTTTGCGGTCACCAAATGAACCCGCGCCGGGCTGTCATCAGCGTCGGCAGGTGGATCGATTACCAGTGCCAGCTGACCATTACCCGATGAGTGCTTGGCCATATTCGCGGCCAACTCCGTCACTGCCCGCACCAGAGTCAGTCGCTTCGCGAGTGGCCAATCCGCCAGGTCCTCGTAAGACTCCGGCAGAGTCACCGAAACATCGCGACCCGACGGACAAACAGCCGCAACTAGACGTGGAATCTCATTCGGGTCAGCGCTAATCTCGCTGCCTTCACGTAGTGCATCGACAAGCGCATGCACATCCCGCAACGATTGTTCTGCGGTCTGGGCAATACCTTCCAGCGTGGTCTTTTCAGCGGCGGATTTCGCTCGGGAGTCATTCATCTCGGCCAGGTACAGCGCGGTTTGGGCCTGAACCTTGATAGAGGTGAGTCCGTGCCCCACGACGTCGTGAAGCTCCCGGGACAACTCCAGTTTGTTGCGCGCCACGACGTTTTCCAACTCCGCGGCATGTTCCTCGGCGTTGATGCGCAGCCACAGGGGCACTGCGTACGCGCTCGCCGTGATAAGCACCGCCGGTAGTCCGAAGACCAACAGTCGTTCCGGGGTAAAGCCGAAGGCAGGAACTGCCGGATTGAGGAAGCTGCCAATCAACCCTAAAAACAGCCCAACGATGCCCCAGGTGCGATTCGGTTCCCACCTGGTCACAGCCCATAGAGATAGTGGGGCAGCAACAATAATGGGGTCTAGCCCGAGGTTCACTGGGGATAGCCACACCAGCAAGGCGAGACCCGCTAGGGCACTGTACGTAACCACAAACGATGCGCGCACTGCTTTACGACGAAACGCTGCGGCTGCGGCAATCATCGCGGACAGAATCACATTGGTGACATATGTGAAGCTCGGGCCATAAGTAAGTAGCGGCGTCATGCTCAACCAGCAGCACAGCAGGAAAGCAGCCGCAATAGCGAGATCGGCAGCTGGGAACGAGCCGACAAAGAAACGCACCCGGCTGTGCCAGTCGAGTGGGGCAGGGGTCTGCGCGGTGGCAGGCTGTGCGTGCATGGAGGAAGCGGTGCGCTGCATGTTTCTAGGCTAGCGGTCGGTGGCTTGCGCGGTTTAGTGTGAGTTTTCCACTTGCCGGAATGTGATATTGATGCGGCCCTCTTTAAGCCCGCACCCTTCCGGCAGCGTGCCCGGACGAGTCTTGGGCACACCATGAAACGCAAGCCGCTTGGGACCACCAAACACAATCACATCTCCGCTGGCGAGAGTCACGTCATCCCAGGGCTTATTGCGGTTCTCCGTGCCTCCAATGCGGAACAGAGCCTCATCGCCGATAGAGAGCGACACAATCGGGGCAGGGGAGTTTTCGTTTCGGTCCTGGTGCATCCCCATGGTGGCCCCGGGTGGGTAGTAGTTGACCAACGCCATGTCGGGCCGAAAAGTGGAGGGCCACTGGTTGAGGGATTCGTCGTAAAGCGCGGCGGCACGAAGTGCTTCGGTGGCGAGCTGTAGCAGATTGTCAGGCACGGGCGGGACGCGAACGCCGCCTGCGTGCGTGACGTAGCGGTAGGGATTGGTGGCCCACATGCGGCCGAGATGCAGCATAAAGACCTGCATCTGACTACTTTTGAGCTGCGGGCGAGTCATGGCCAGCGGCGTTCCGGACAGACTGCGCGCGATGTCGCGGAGTTGCGTGATGATGTCCGACTGCTGGTCCAGCGTAAGCCACCCCGGAAGATGAACAACTCCCGGCGTGATGCGGGCATCGTCGCGCGGGAGTTGATCAAAGAGCATAGGTCTAGTTTGCCTGCTAACCCGCGATGATTGCGTTAACCGGGCGGGACAGGAACTGCGGGCCAATCTTGCCCAGGTAGCGCAGGATGAAGTCCGCTGCTGACACCGAGTAGAAGTGGCGCTGGCGCTCGATGAAGTTCTGCGGGTGCGTTGCCTTCCATACGGCATCAGCGACCTGGTCCGGTGTGATGCGCACGCCAAGACGGCGGGTCGAACCAGCGGAAACGTCCGCCAGCTTGGTCTTCGCCCACAGCGGCATGATTGCGACGACGCGAATCTTGTCCTTGCGCCATTCCAGATCCAGAGCCTGCGTCAGACCCGAGACGTAAAACTTCGACGCGGAGTACGGCGCGATGTGCGGCTGACCGTAGATACCCGAAGCCGAACCCATGTTGACCAGGTGAGATCCCTTGGTGTGCTTCAGGTACGGGTGCGCCGCCTTCGCGCCCAGTGTCAGGCCGGTGCAGTTGATGTCCACCTGCGCGCGAATAATCTCCGGCGACTGGTCGGTGATATCGCCATCGCCGATGATGCCCGCGTTATTGTCCAGCACTGTCAGCTTGCCGCCGGTGTGGGAGGTGAAGTCCGCAAGCGCGTCCTCCCACTGCTTAAAGTCCGTCACGTCCAGCTTGCCGACGATTACCTCCGGGCGCTCAGCTTTGAGCTTCGCCAGGGCGTCCTCGTTGATGTCGTAGACACCTACGGTCCAGCCTGCAGCCAGGAACTTCTCGGCCACCGCGCGGCCAATGCCCTGTGCGCCGCCGGAGATGAAAATGGACGGGGAATCAGAAGTGGCCATGGTGTCTCAATCCTGCCTTTTCTTGCTGTTTTTATAAGTGGATAAATGTTATTTGCCAGCTTAGGTGAGTATTTGTTGTTTAACCGCGGATTAGAGGAAACGCGCCCTGATTACAAACGCGCCCTCTACACTGGCCACCATGAAACCCCTGAACATCCCACCAGGTCCCGGCATCCCAAAGGGCCTCGTCATCCCCGCGGCGGAGCTCACCGAACGCTTCGCGCGCTCCGGAGGGCCGGGCGGTCAGGGCGTTAACACCACGGATTCCAAGGTGCAGCTATCGGTCGATATCGCCGAGCTCAGCGTGCTTTCCGACGTCTACCGCCGCCGCGCTCTCCAGAATCTCAGCCACCGACTCGACGGCACGACACTCACCGTGTCCGTCACCACGCAGCGCTCCCAGGTACGCAACCGCGCGGAAGCCCGGCGTCGCTTGGCGAATCTCATTCGGGAAGCCGTGCAGCCACCGCCTCCGAGGCGCCGGCGGACTCGGCCGAGTCGGGCCTCGATTGCGCGTCGTAAAGCGCAGAAGCAACGCCGCTCCGAGCTCAAAGCCAGCCGACGTCGCCCCAGCGCCTACTAGGGGATATGGGATTTTCGTGCATCCGTTGCAATATAGAGGAATGAACGAAAATCAGGTCCCTACCGAAAAGGCAGCTGAAGCCGTCGCGGAGTTCAACCGCGTGCCCTCGATCCTGTCCATCCAGTCGCATGTGAGCTACGGCCATGTGGGTAACTCCGCTGCCGTTTTCCCGCTGCAGCGCGCAGGTTTTGAAGTGTGGCCGGTCCACACCGTCGATTTCTCCAACCACACCGGCTACGGCCAGTGGCGCGGCCCGATGATTCCGGCCACGGATGTGCGCGAGGTTATCAAGGGTATCGATGAGCTGGGCAAGCTTGACGACGTCGATGCGATTATCTCCGGTTACCAGGGCGGTAGCGATATTGCGGATGTCATCATCGAGGCCGTGGCGATGGCCAAGCAGCGCAACCCGAAGGCCATTTACTCGTGTGACCCGGTGATGGGAAATGCCAAGAGCGGCTGCCACGTCTCGGATGACATTCCGCCGCTGCTGCGCGACAAGGTTGTGCCGGTGGCAGACGTGATTACGCCGAACCAGTTTGAGCTGGGATACCTGACGGGCCGCGAGGTCAACGACCTGGAGTCCACCATTGCGGCAGCCCATGCTGCTCGTGAGATGGGCCCGGAGGCCGTGCTGGTCACCAGCGTGCTGCGTCCGGAGCGCAAGGAGGGCGAGATTGAGATGCTCGCCGTCAACGGCTCGGGCGCATGGCTGGTGGCGACGCCATACTTGCCGCTAAAGCGCAACGGCTCCGGCGATGTCACGGCTGCGCTGTTTGCGGGCAACCTGCTGCGCGGTCGCGGTATTGACGGTGACCTGTCGGTCGCGTTGGGCAACACCGCGGCCAGCATCTTTGAGCTGCTAAAGGTCACGCACGAGTCCGGCTCTGGCGAGCTGGAGCTCGTTCGTGCGCAGGAGGCCTACGTCCACCCGGAGCAGCGTTTTGAGGTTACGAAGGTAGCGTAGCGCTTTATAAGCGAATATAGGGGGGAGTCGATGGCGGCAGCACTTATGTGTTGCCGCCATCGTCGTACCAGGTCTTCGGGATTTTTCTGCCTTTTACCTGGGTTCTAAACATTTGCGCAACAAGAAGAAAAGATTTTGAACCATTGAAATAAAGTTTCCAATGAGTAGATAATGAAAACGGTTACTACTTAGTTGTGCCTATCCTTCAATAAAGGGGAGTAAATGTTTTCTACCCGCACGGGGCGAACCCTGGCTGTCTCGGTCTCTGCACTTGCGATTTGTGGCCTCGGGTTGACCGCCTGTTCGAACCCCGATGATAAGTCCGCCTCCGGTGCCGCCGGGGACTCCGGCGCCAGCGCCGAGCAGACCCTGGTCCTGCTGGATAACAACGAAACCGGCGGATACAACCCGGTTGCTGGTTACAGCAGGTCCGGCGATTCCCCGGTCTACGAGGGCCTTTTCCGGCTCAAGCCGGTGTCGGGTGACACCTCCACGAAGCCCGTCGACTTTGAGCCTCTGCTAGCCTCCGGCCCCGCCGAGCCGAGCAATGGCAACAAAACGTGGACCGTTCCAATCAAGGACGGAATCACCTTCTCCGACGGGACCACCTTCGGGCCGGAGGACGTCGTGGCGACCTACAAGGCCATCCTCGACGAGCGCTCGGCCTCCTCTGAGGCTCCGAACTGGGAAATGCTCGATGAGGTGCACGCCGACGGAGACAAGGTCGTCTTCGAGCTGAATATCCCGTACGCGGAATTCGATCACCAGCTCCTCAACGGCATCGCCCCGTCGGAGGCCTTCAACTTCGATGATTTGAAGCCCGCCGAGGACTCAGATCTCAATACCAAGCCCGTGGGAACTGGCCCGTTCAAGCTCGAATCTTTGCGTGCCGACGAGGCCATCTTCACGGCCCGCGAGGATTATCACGGCGGGGCCCCTGAGCTGAAGAAAGTCATTTACCGAGTCAATCAGGACGAAAACTCCCGTGCTCAGCAGCTGCGCGGCGGCGAGGGCGACGGAACCATTATGGAGCCGGCGTTGGCGCAGGAATTTGAAGGCCAGGAGGGATTCAAGGTCGAGTCGGCGCATTCGGCGGACTGGCGCGGAATCACCCTTCCAGCGGGCAACCCGGTCACCGGTGACCAGGCAATCCGCAATGCGGTCAACCTGGCTGTCAACCGTGAGGCCATGGCGAAAGACGTGATGAAGGGCCACGCGAAGCCGAACTCCACCTTCCTCGCGGACTTCTACGGCGACGCCTACGACCCGACCGCCGAGATCAAGCACGACACCGCGAAGGCCGAGAAGCTTCTCGACGACGCCGGGTGGAAGAAGGGCTCGGACGGCATCCGCGTCAAGGACGGCCAGCGCGCCGCGTTCGATGTCATCTACTTCCCGAACCGCGATCACGCCCGCACAGACCTGACGTTGGCCGCAGCCTCCGACCTGAAGAAGGTCGGCATTGAGGTCAATCCGGTCGCCCGTGATTCCAAGTCTGTCACCCGCGAGGACTACGCCAAGACCCCGGTCATGCTGGGAGGAGGCGGTACCCCGTACTCCGTCGACGGCCAGATCTACTCAATCTTGCACTCCAAGTACGCTGAGCCGGGTGCCGGTGCCAAGTGGGATAACGGCTCCGACTACGTCAACCCGGAGATCGACAAGCTGCTCGACCAGGCGCGCGTCGAAGCGGACCAGGCCAAGCGAGACGAGCTCTACCGTAAGATTCAGAAGCTCTACGCCGAAAAGCCCGCCATGCTGCAGCTGGTCTACGTTGACCATGTCTATGTCGAGCGCGACCGTGGCTACACGCACCCGGATGCCATCCTTGAGCCCCATGCCCACGGCCTGAACTTCGGCCCGTGGTTCAACCTGGGGGCATGGCACAAGTAAATGACAAAAGCCGAGCCACACCCACGTCCTCACCCTCGCTCGCGCCCGCACTCACACCCGCGTCTACACCCCTCTGAGCATCAACCCCGTTTCAAGAGCCGGAAACGGCAGGTCGCAGGAATCGTCGTGAGGCGAGTGCTGGTAGCCGTTCCCATCGTTGTGGCGGTGACGGCAGCAGTGTTCGCGCTGGCGGCGGTGAGCCCCTTCGACCCTTTGGATGCGTATCTCAAAGGTCAGGCGGGCAACCTGACCGAAGCGCAGAGAGTCTCGATTTCTCACCAGTTGGGGCTGGATAGGCCCTGGTGGGAGTCGTGGTTGGTGTGGCTGCAGGGCCTGGCGGTGGGCGACCTTGGCATTTCGAGGTCCTACTCACAGCCGGTGACGCAGGTGCTCGCCGAGCGTCTGCCGTGGACGATGCTGCTCGGCGCCTGCGGACTTGCCGGAGCTATCGCGCTGTCATTCGTTCTGGCACTGTGGGCTGCGGTGCGGCGCGGGGGAGTGCTAGACCGGCTAGTCCTGTCGATCTCGACGGTGATTCAGGCGACCCCGCCCTTCGTCGTTGCACTCGGCGGCCTCGGCCTTTTTGCGTTGGCCTGGAAGCTATTTCCCACCGGAGGCCTGACCTACCCGGGCGAGCCCGTGACTTTCTCCTCTACGGTGGCGCACCTTACGCTGCCAGCTGTCGTTCTTGCGATTACGCAGGTGCCGTGGCTGGTGCTGTCGTTGCGTGAGTCCATCGTCGAGGTCATGGACTCCGGCGCGGTCACCGGAGCGCAGGTCCGCGGCATTCCGCGCCGAACGATCATTTTCTCCCATATCCTGCCGACCGCAGTGCCGCCTTTCCTCGCGCTCATCGGCGCGCGACTGTCTGAGCTGGTCGTCGGATCGACACTGGTGGAGGCGGTCTTCGCGTGGCCTGGGCTCGGAACCGCGCTGGTCAAATCGGCTCAGAGCTTGGACTTTCCGCTGCTGAGCATTCTCACTATCGCGACGACGGCTATCGTCCTGCTCGGAAATCTGCTTGCCGACGTCGCCTTCGTCGTCCTCGACCCACGGGTGGATGCAGATGCTTAAAACGACAAAGAGGCCGGTCGCCCCGGTCGTGGCCGTGGCGTGCCTGGTCCTCATCGCTGCCTACGCCTTTTTAACTCCGCTGTTTCACGACTCCGACCTGGTGCTCACCGACTTCGCCAATTCCGGTGTCGCCCCGGGGCCTGAGCACTTCTTCGGTACCGATTCGAAGGGGCACGACGTTTTCGTTCGAGTTGCTGCGGGAATGCGCATTTCCCTTTTCATTGCACTGGTCACGGCAGTGTGCTCGGCGATCGTCGGTATCGTCCTCGGCGTTACCGCAGGCATGCTCGGCGGGCGCGTCGACCGCGTCATTATGCGCAGCGCCGACGTCACCAACGCGCTGCCGCACCTGCTACTGGGGCTGCTCATCGTCAGCCTTTTCCGAGGCTCGGTCCCCGCAATCATCATCTCCCTGGTACTGACGCACTGGGTGACCATCACCCGAACGGTCCGTGCGTCCGTGCTGCATCTGCGGGGCGCCGAGTTCGTCGAGGCCGCGCTCCTGTCCGGAATGAGCCGCGCACGCGTGCTAGCTCGGCACGTTGTTCCGGCGGCACTGGGGCAGTCCTTGGTCGGCCTTATCTTGCTGATCCCGCACGCAATCTGGCACGAGTCGACGCTGTCTTTCCTTGGGGTGGGCCTGCCGCCGCACAAGCCGTCTCTCGGGACTCTGCTTGCCGACGCCGAGGGCGCCCTGCTTCTCGGCCATTGGTGGATTTTGGTGTTTCCCTCGTTTTTCCTCGTCGCCACAACGTTGTGTATTGCGGCCGTCGGCACGCATTTGAAGGAGCGGGTGACCGGACAGGAGGTGCTGGTGTGAGTGCTCGGGAGGGCGTCGGCAAGCGAGAGAAGCTGCTGGACATTGAGAGACTGACAGTGCGGATTCCCCTGCGCGGTGGTGACGTGGTGCATGCCGCGACGGGCGTGTCCCTGACTGTGGGTAGGGGAGAGGTCGTCGCGGTTGTGGGTGAGTCGGGCTGCGGAAAGTCGATTATTGCCTCGGCGGTGGTTGGCATGCTGCCGCCGCACGCGAGAGTAGAGGGGCAGGTGCGTTTCTATCCGCGCGAAGGGGCAGCTGACAGTGGTGCAGAAGCGGAGAGGAACGCCGAGCCCATCGAAATTCTGGCGCGGCGACGTACCGGCGCGGGCCTTGCTCGCACTGACGAGGAGCTGGCGGGGCGGCAAATCGCGCTAGTACCGCAGTCGGCGGCGACGTTTTTGACACCGGTGCGCACGGTCGGGGCACAGCTAAAAGAAACAATTTCCGTTCTGGGACGCAACCACACGGTGGAGGAGATGCTGCGGCGAGTCAGCCTGGATGCGGAGGTCGCGGCGCTGTATCCCCACGAACTTTCCGGGGGTATGGCGCAGCGCGCAGCAGTGGCATTCGCCCTGGCTGGCGACCCTGCTCTGGTGATTGCTGACGAGCCGACGGCCTCCCTCGACCCCGACCTGACCATGGCCCTGCTGCGCATGCTTCGCCAAATCGCCGACAGTGGTGTGGGAGTCATGCTAATTACGCACGACATTTCCGAGCTGCGCGATAGCGGCATCGCCGACCGAGTTGCAGTGATGTACGCATCGCGCCTTGAGGAGACGGGACCGGCAAAACAGGTGATTGAGGCCCCAGCCAGCGAATACATGCGCGACCTGCTCGCAGCGCTGCCCGAAAACGGCATGCGGCCGATGCCCGGCGTGGTGCCGAGCTTGACGAACCTGGACGAGGACTATTGCTACGCGCGCAGGCTCGAGGAGGCGGGGAAATGAACGAGGAGGCTGTGGTGAGTAAGGCGTTGGTGAGTGAGCAGGCTTCGGTGAGCTGTGACGCGCAGGCGAGTGGCAAAGCGCTGGTCGCCGAGAACGTGTCGAAGTCATTCGGCGCCAAGGACGGCTCTGCGAGAGTCGTTTTATCGGACGTTTCCATCAGGGTTGATCCAGGGCAGATCGTCGGGCTTCGTGGGCCTTCGGGGGCTGGCAAGTCCACGCTCGGCCGTATCCTCGCAGGCCTGGAAGTGCCCGATTTAGGGCAGTGCTTCTGCGACGGGGTGCCGGTCGGCGCTGTGCGCAGTCGCGCCGGGCAGCGGGTTCGTGGCCAGATTGGGATGGTGTTTCAGTCTCCCCGAAGGTCCTGCGACCCGCGGATGACTTTGGGGCGCACCATTCGCTCAGCCGCACGACAGGGGCGGCAAGGGCGACGGGATGGTCAGCGAACCGGGAAAAGTGTGGACATCGACGAGCTCATCCGAAACGTTGGGCTGACTCCGGACCTTCTCGATCGCTTCCCTAGCCAGGTCTCAGACGGGCAGCTCCAGCGTGCCGCAGTCGCTCGCACCCTGGCCGCCGGTCCACGCTACCTCATCTGCGACGAGATGACCGCCATGCTCGACGCCGCCAACTCCGCGGCAATCGTCGAGGTCATCCGGGATTTCGCCGTATCTGGCGGCGGTGTTCTCATGATTAGCCATGAACACAGGCTTCTCGCCGCCGTGTGCGACGGCGTCGTCGCCTTAGAGTAGCGATATTGCTTAGCGCCCAGCTTGGAGTCATTGAACCTTCACTGCCTGTGATCGCCGATAGAATTTAGGAATTAGGGTAGCCATACCTATGACAGGTAGTGTAGGCTCTCCTTTTGTTGGTTGAATGGTTGGCTATCAATCGTTACTTGCTTGAAGGACTTCTATTGATTGATTCAAAAACTCCAAAGCTTCGACTTTTGACCCGATCGGACTTGGAAGATATCGAACTCGAACCTTCGCTGGTTATCCGTGCAGTAGAAGATGGATACTTGGCATTCGCGGAAGGTTCCTCGCAGTGCCCGACAAAAATGATGATTGACTTACCGGTTGAGAGCCGGGACTCGATTGCTTTTTCGATGCTCGGTTTTGATGCCAACCGTGATCTCGTTGGATACAAGACCTCTTATCGCCACGGAAGCGACAACCCAGATAAGTACTACACCACCATTAGTCTCTACGACGATGAAAGCGGCATGCCATACGCGCTAATGGACTGCCAAAAAGTTGGAGCCTCGCGAACTCCCGCTACGACAGCATTGATTGCGCGAGAATGTGCACGCGCTGATGCGAAGACTGTGACTGTTTTTGGCACTGGGATTCAGTCAGTTAACACACTTTCCTACTTGGTCACAGCAGTGCCGAGCCTCGAAAAACTACAGCTGCATGGAACTCATCCGGGAGGATTAGAAAAAAGCCGGAAGTCGCTTAATCACTGGTTTCCCGAGCGGAATATCGAACTAGTTGAACGCGATGATGCTTCTGTTATGAAGGCAGTTCAAAGCAGCGATATCACCGTAGTTGCTTCCGGTCGTGCCTGGCACCCATCGATTCAAACTGAATGGATTCCCGAAGGTGGGCTGCTAATTTCTGTTGCTTCCAAGGGAATTGCGGATGGTGCTGTTGCTGCTGCAGACAGGGTAATTGCTACTAGTGCCGGACAGTTCGAGCTAGTTGGGCAGCGATTGCTCCAGGGCAAAGAAGTGGAATTGGATGCAACACTACCCGATATTCTCGCGCGAAAGGCCCCAGGGCGCACGAATGAAACTGACCGAGTTTTTGCATTCTCGACGGGAATGATTATTACGGATATTCCAGTTGCTCAGGAACTTGCGGTTCGTGCATTTTCTGCTGGGCGAGGTACGGAGGTGTCGCTATGGTCGTAACGCTCGCTGTCGGCACTACGGGAAATGAAAAGTGAACGATAAAACTTTTGCTTCTACACCCTCTGTGCCCAAGACCTCGACCCTGGTCCCGAAACAACGTGACTGGGCGAAAGATTTACTGTCAATTCCAAGTGACGGCGTCTCGGAACTAACTCGTTTAGCCACACTAGCGGCAGGGCCTTTTCATGTTCTAAATACTCAGGTTTTTCGCCAGAATTTGAATGCTTTTGCTGCTGTTTGCGAGCGTCACGGAGTCGACTCGCATATCTACTTCGCTCACAAAGCAAATAAGTCTGCGTGCTGGATCCCCGCAGTCGCCGAAGAGGGGCATCGCGTAGATGTTGCGAGCGGGGAGGAGCTCACCGGCGCTTTAGGCGCTGGTGTGTGTGCTGCCGACTTAGTTGTTACGGGTGCGGAAAAATCGCAATCGCTTTTGACTCTTGCTCTCAGGCAGAGAGTTCTAATTGCAGTAGATTCTCCGAGCGAACTATTCCGAATTAATTCGCTGGCTAAGGATCTTGGAGTCGTTGATGCTCCGGTGTTGATTAGGTTACTGCCTGAAGAACAGCCTGAGACTCGCTTCGGCACCTCCATGGCACAGTGGCTTCGAGAGCTTGAGGCCCTGCGAGAACAATCTAGTAATGGGATTGACTGTAGGGGCGTGACCTTCCATTTGAACGGATACAGTCCCGCTCAGCGTAACCGCCAAGCACATAAAGCTTTGGATTTTATGGAAATTCTTCGAATTAAAGGATGGACGGCAGAGATGCTGGACATAGGTGGAGGATTTTCGGTTCAGTATTGTGAGCCATCCCAGTGGGAAATGTTTCGGGAAAAGGTTATTGATTCACCGGATAAGCGAGACTATTTTCATTCTGGTCGAATTCCAGAAGGGCTTTATCCGTATGGTGGGCAGGGCAATGATGGCCCTGAAATGTTAGATGAAATTCTTTCGGGAGTAGCTAATTCGCCTTCAGTTGAGAGGATTGATAAAACTAGCACTTCGCTTGCGGAACGGCTAAAAAATGGGCGATTTCAGTTGGCCATTGAACCAGGCCGAGCGGCGTTAGATGGTTGTGGATTGAGCGTTTTTCCAATTCAGGGTGTGAAATGGAGAGACAACTACATAATTATTACTGTTGCGGGTTTAAGTATGAGTCTTTCTGAGCAATGGAAAGGCAGTGAATACATGCCTGACATGACGTTATGGGAGAATCCCTGCTCAGATGATGTCGCCAATTACATGGGCAGGCCTAGCGGCGGCAGTAATTGTCTATCGCGCTCGGTTGGTGTCTGTGTTGGCGGAAGTAGCTGTATGGAATATGACATGCTCACCTGGCGAAAGGTCCAAATGAATCGAATTCCGAGAGTTGGGGATTTGGTTATTTATCACAATACGGCTGGTTATCAGATGGATAAAAATGAAAGCGAATTTCATCAAATTCGTCTGCCCATGCGGTTTGTTTGGGAAGGTCAGGGAAGCTTGCCGAAAATAGATAGGCCTTTATATCGGGAATTGGTTTAAATGTCTAATTGGGGTCTGTCATGATTGATTTTCCATATTCTGAAAAAAAATTAAGAAAACCTTGCGCAACGTGTTCGCTTGAGAGTTGTAGTTTAATTGGAAACACGCCAATTCTTGTACTGTGTAATACCGGATCCGGAAGCCGGTTATTACTGAAGATGGATTGCCTAAATCCGACGGGAAGCGTAAAGGTGCGAATGGCGCTGGAGATGATTGTTGCTGCGGAGATCTCCGGCGAGCTCAAGCCGGGCGGAAGAATCATTGAACCCACTAGTGGAAACACTGGTTTAGGTCTGGCATTTGTGGCCTCTCAGCGGGGATACAAGTTTACGGCGATTGTGGATCATCACGCTGCCAAGGACAAGCTGCGTTCCATGCAAGCACTTGGAGCAGAGTTGGTCTTCGTCGGGGATAAAGAATCCTGTGTTCCGTCTACGAGCCTTAGACGTGCGAAGGCCGCAGAAATTGTCGCCGAGACCTCGGATGCATGGTGGCCAGACCAGCACAATAATCCCAACAACCCAGCTGGTTACTGGCAGCTTGCATACGAACTCGATGAGCAAATCCCAGAAAAGGTTGACGTTCTCGTTGCGGCAATCGGAACGGGCGGGACGTTGTGCGGTACAACGGAACATCTGAGGAAGCTTGGGCATACCGCCGAGTCGTTGGCTGTTGAACCCGAAGGCTCCATCATTTTTGGTGGGGTGCCAGGGGCATATAAGCAATCAGGTGCCGGTGCTCCGTCGGGTTTCAAAATCGGCAATAACGTCCGCTACGACCTCATCGACCATGGAGTCAAAGTTAGCGATGTCAAGGCATTCGCCGCGGCCCGAGTGTTGGCTAGGGAACATGGGCTCATGGTTGGAGGCACAGCAGGTGCTGCAATCTACGAAGGTTTGCGTCATCTACACGAGTTTCAGGCAGGAACAACAATGGTCGTCATTGTTTGTGATGCTGGTGAGAAATATCTCGACACAATTTTTGATACTGATTGGCTTCAGAAAAATCATTTGTATTCAGAAGTTATGGAGCGTCAAGTTTCGCGAATGCTCAGAGCCTATGGTGATTCTCGTGCCATTGCTAGTTCCTTCGAGGTGGCCGGGTGATAAATCCAGCTCGTGCAATTGGCCAGCAAACCGTGTCCTACCGTGATGTCTATTCGCTTGCGCTACCCATCGCGGGCGTTCAGCTAGCGGGGGTTGCGCTAACCACGACCGATGTGCTGATGCTGCAGACCCTCGGTGTAGTGGCAATTGCCGGCGGCGGACTCGCAATGCAGTTCTACAACCAGATTCGCACCATGTGTGTCGGTATGGTCACCGCCGGAGGCAACCTAGTAGCCGAGGCCGCGTCGGAGTGGGAAAAGACAGGCGAGGAAGTTGCGGCTGAGCGAATCCGCCAAGCGGTACGCAGTTGCATGGCCGTCGGTACCGCAACTGCAATCATTGGTGGCCTCATCGTGATTTCATTTGGTGCGCTTGCACTCATCTTGCCCATCGACGGCACTGTTGCCGAGCTAGCGTTCTCGATGACGGTCGCGCTTGCACCAGGCCTTATCCCGATGATTTGGCTCAATGTCCTGCGGCAGTTTGCAGTCGGCATGCGTCGGCCGGGCTCTCTGCTGGTGGTTACGCTCATCTCCATCGTTGTCAACGCTGCTCTCAACGCTGGATTCCTCCGGCTAACAAGTGTCAATGAATGGGGAACTGCATGGGGACTGGTGGGCATCGGTCTGTCGACCACCTGCGTCCAGGTTTTTACCCTGCTGTCCTTTGCTGGCTTGCTGCAAAGAGACCGTCAGCTACGGAAATTCTTCGCGGTCATTCCGAGGCCCGGCGACGCAGCATGCATGAGGCGCATTATTCGGCTTGGGATTCCAGTTTCGCTTACCTACGGCTCTGAAGCTGCGATTACTACTATCGCAGGTCTAGCGATGGGCCTGGTTAGCCCAGTCATGCTGGCAGCGCACACCGTTGTTAACCAACTCGCTTATATCGTCTACCAAGTATGTATCGGCTTCTCGCACGGAGGATCTATACTGGTCAGCCGTGCATTAGCGGATGGTGCCGAGGCAGTCAAACAGGTATCACGTCGGGTTTTGCACGCAGTGGGTATTTATCTTGCCGTCGTCGGTTTGCTCTGGTTGCTACTGGGCAAGTACGTCGTTGGACTGTTCCTTACTGATTCCAACGTTAGTGCCAATCCCGATGTACGCCATATAGCGACAATCTTGTTGTGCCTTGCCGTGCTTCAGCAGTTCGCTAAAGGCTCCCAGAACGTGCTGGTGGGGCTCCTTCGTGGGCTGCGCGACACGAAGTCGGGTCTCAGTGCGACCCTTTGGGGCTACTGGGCGGTGGGGGTTCCAGCTCTCCTGATTCTTGGCCTTGGCCTTCGTTGGGAAGGATATGGCGTTTGGGTTGGGCTCATCCTTGGCTTTTCCACGACCGCTGCTCTGCTTTACCGCGCTCTGCAGCGTCACCTGCAACCCACTAGTTCCGTGTGACGGCCGAAGCTTCGTAACACCCATCCAGAAATAGTCTGAACCATCCACGTAAAGATGACGTTTTCCCTCTACCGAAGGGGATCCGAGGAGCTGAATATGCGGTCGACTGACCGCCTGCTCCGGAAAGAAGAAAATGAAGAAAATGAAGGTTAGTTCTCCTCTTACTCCAAGCGTGCTACTGCGTGACTTCCCCGCAAGGGTGCTTTTCGCGGTACTCCTATGCATGTCGCTCGTCCTTCTCGCCGCTTGCTCAGATGGAAATGGAGACGCATCCGCTAGCAGTGAGAAGCGTACCGTCGTCGATGCGCTAGGACGCGAAGTTAAAGTCCCGCAGAATGTCGAGCGAATCCTGATGGGCGGGCAGAAGATGCTTTACACGACGGCGCTTCTGAACCCAGACAATCCAACTGACAAGATCGTTGCCTGGCCAGAGGACCTGAAGGAAAACGACAAAGCCACTTACGACCGCTACGTTGAGAAGTTCCCCAAAATCAAGGACATCCCGACCACAGGCGAGATTTACAACAACACTATGTCGCTGGAACAGGCTCTGGAGTCCCGACCCGATGTCTTCGTAGTAAATGCGGGTGTCTTCGACGCGGCTAAAGATGCTGGAATCGTTGATGGATTAGAAAAGGCAGGCGTGCCGACGGTGACTGTCGACTACTTCATTGACCCAGTGAAAAACACCGAGCCCAGTATTCGAATGATGGGACAACTGCTGGGGCGTGAAAAGCAGGCGGAAGACTTTATCAACTACTACGAGAAGAAGGTCAACAAGGTCGCTGACCGCCTTGCCGAGAAGAAACCAGCACCGACACCGACATTCCTGTGGCGAGCACCCGGTTACTTTGACTGCTGCTCAACCTTCGCCAAGTCCAACCTGGCGCAGATTGTCAATTTTGCCGGTGGACTAAACCTTGGCGACGAAATGATTGATGCGAAGCAAGGGCAGGTATCGCCAGAGGCATTGGCCGGGAAGAATCCTGAAGTCATCATTGCCACAGGCGCAGACTGGGATCAGGGTAAGACTCCGGTCAAGGAAGGAAATTACGTACCGCTGGGTTACTCGGAATCGAAGGAAGAGGCGCAAAAGGCCCTTCACGATGTCGTCGGTAAGCAGCCCGCTGTGCGTGAAGTCGACGCGGTGAAAAGTAAGCGTACTTTCGTCGCATGGCATCATTTTTACGATTCGCCATATAACTTCCTGGCAGTCGAGATGTTTGCAAAGGCCATGCACCCGGACTTGTTCGGCGACATTGACACTGAACGAGAGGTACAGGACCTGCACGATAAGTTCCTGCCAATCGAGGCCTCGGGCACCTTCTGGACTGGGCTGGAGTGATGTCGAACATGCAAGTTTCGCACGGAAACCTGGCAACAACGCAGGGGAGCGGAGACGCCGTTCGCGGGGAGCAGGAAGTCAGCCCTGATAGAGTAATGGTGCAGTCAACTTTTCACTGGTATCAGCGCGCAGCACGGAAGAAGTGGGTGATAATCGCTCTGATTACTGTGGTGTTGGCTTTGACATCGCTTGCTGACTTTCTACTCGGTGGCGGTAGCATGCCTGCCAGCGAAGTTTTGCATACATTGACCCATCCGGTTGGTGCGCGACCCATTGACCACCAGATTGTTTTCGACATTCGGCTTCCGATGACCGTGACTGCAGTGCTCGTCGGAGCGACGCTGGCAGCGGCGGGCTCACAAATGCAGACAATTCTGGGAAATCCCCTGGCCGAGCCGTACACCCTGGGCGTGTCAGCGGCGGCCGGATTCGGTGCTGCCCTGGCTGTGGTCACCGGCTTCGCTTCTGAGGGAATCGGTGCGGTGCTGGGGATGGCCGGGACTGCGTGGGTGTTCGCGATGCTGGCCTGCGCTGCGATTCTGCTCTTTTCCCGATTTCGTGGCCCAGGAGTCGAGGGGATGATTCTCCTCGGTATCGCGATTGTATTCTTTTTCGACGCTCTACTGGCCCTGATGCAATACCTGGCCTCGGAGACGCAGTTGGAACAGGTTGTGTTCTGGACGATGGGTAGTCTCACCCGCTCGAACTGGACGCAGATTGCGTTGCTCGCGGTGATATTCGTGATGGGGCTACTCTTCTTTTACCTCAATGCCTGGTCGCTGACTGCATTCCGGATGGGCGATGACCGCGCAAAAGCCCTTGGCGTAGACGTTGATCGACTGCGTGCGCTGACCCTTATCGTGGTGTCCTTTATGGCGGCAACCGCTGTGTCGATGGCCGGTACGATTGGATTTATCGGTCTCGTCGGCCCACACGTTGCGCGCTTATTGGTAGGCGAAGATCAACGTTATTTTCTTACTGCTTCGACTTTGGTAGGGGCGCTGCTTCTGGTTGCGGCATCGGCAGTGTCGAAGGTGATTCAACCGGGTGTAATTCTTCCCGTAGGCATTATTACCGCAATTGTAGGAGTGCCCGTATTTGTCGCGATTATCGCTGGCCAGAGGAGGAAAATGTGGGTTGGCTAAAGGCAAGTCGCTTTGTCGGGAACGACGCTGTACATGGTCATCACGACAGCCCCAGTAAACCTGACGGTAAACCCCTCGGCGAAACCCCTCCAGAATCGTCCGCTCTTAGCGCGCGAGGAGTGTCTTTTGCTTACGACGGCCATCATGTCCTGCACAATGTCGACGTTGGGCCTCTTCCGATGGGAAGCGTGACTGCGTTGGTCGGTCCCAACGGAGCTGGCAAATCGACACTGCTGAGGTGTTTGGCGGGCCTTGAAAACTGCTCGGGGCAGGTACGTGCTGAAAGATCTCTATATTTGCCACAGGACCCTCCGCCGCTGAGCTCATTGACCGTGTACGAAAGCGTCCTGCTTGCCCGGCAACAGTCGTTTTCTGGGTTTTCCGCACTGCGTGTCGGATCCACAGTGCGGGCAGAAGTGCAGGCCACCATTGAACGACTTGGGTTGGTTGCGTTGTCATCGCGGCTGATGTCTGAGTTGTCTGGGGGACAGCGGCAGTTGGTGAGTTTTGCGCAGGCGGTTGTGCGACGACCTCGGGTATTGCTTCTCGACGAGCCCACCAGCGCACTCGACCTGCGTAACCAATTGATGCTTCTCGGGCAGGTACGCAAGTGTGCGCGGGAATTGCCCTGCGCGGTAGTGATGACACTTCATGACCTGGGGCAAGCGGCGCGCTTTTGCGAACATGTGGTTGTTCTAGCCGATGGTCGGGTCAGCAGTGCAGGGCCTCCGGCAGAGGTCATTAATGAAGCTATGCTGCGAGAGGTTTATCAGGTAGAAGGTGCGGTGCTCCCGACTCGCAATGGCGGGCTGGCGGTCGAAGCGTCGGAGGCACTCTAGCGCAGACCCGTGACTGTAGCGCACGCTCTCGGCTGTTCTACAGCCACGAATGAGCGCTAAAGTGCAGGGCCCGACGAGCGCCCCAGCCGGCGCCCCCCCTAACTGCCCCTAGTAGTAGAACGGGAACTCGTCCCAGTTCGGGTCACGCTTTTCCAGGAACGCTTCCTTGCCCTCGACGGCCTCGTCGGTCATGTACGCCAGGCGAGTAGCCTCGCCCGCGAAGACCTGCTGGCCCATCAGTCCGTCATCGGTCAGGTTGAAAGCGAACTTCAGCATGCGCTGCGCCGTTGGGGACTTACCGTTGATCATGCGGCCCCACTCCACCGCGACATCTTCCAGCTCAGCGTGGTCGGCGACCTCGTTGACAGCGCCCATGCGGTGCATGGTCTCAGCGTCGTAGGAACGGCCGAGGAAGAAAATCTCGCGGGCAAACTTCTGACCAACCTGCTTCGCCAGGTAGGCCGAGCCATAGCCGGCATCGAAAGATCCCACGTCAGCGTCGGTCTGCTTAAAGCGGGCCTCCTGGCGGGATGCCAGCGTCAGGTCACACACCACGTGCAGGGAGTGTCCGCCACCTGCGGCCCAACCATTGACCACGGCAATGACAACCTTCGGCATAGTGCGAATCAGGCGCTGCACCTCCAGGATGTGCAGGCGGCCACCCTCGACCTTGGCACGCGCGGTATCGATGGTGGATGCGTCCGCGGTAGCGTCGTCATGCTCGTGGGACGTTGCGTACTGGTAGCCGGAACGACCGCGAATGCGCTGGTCACCACCCGAACAGAATGCCCAGCCACCGTCCTTGGTGCTCGGGCCGTTACCGGTCAGCAGCACAACGCCGACATCCGGGGTGCGACGCGCGTGGTCGAGCGCGCGGTAGAGCTCATCGACAGTGTGCGGGCGGAACGCGTTACGAACCTCCGGGCGATCAAAAGCAATGCGCACAATGCCGTTTTCGCGGCCCTCGCCGACGTGGCGGTGGTAGGTGATGTCGGTCAAATCCTCAAAACCATCAACCGTCTTCCACTGCTCAGGGCGGAAGGGGTTATCGGTCGAGTACTTCGCGGTATCAGTCATGGCTTCCAGCATAAAGGTCTCTAGCATGAGGGGTATGTCTGTGTCCGCTGCGCCCAACATCCAGCTTCCGCCAATCGACGACATCCTCGGCCGCGCCCACGTCGTGGCTCTGCCCATGGCAGTGAAATTCCGTGGCGTCACCACTCGCGAGGCGCTCCTCATCGACGGCCCCGCCACCTGGGGAGAGTTCGCTCCCTTCCTGGAGTACGAGGCACCCGAAGCTGCCGCGTGGCTGCGCTCGGCCATCGAATGCGCATACGTTGGCCTGCCCACCCCGAAGCGCGAGTTTGTCGAGGTCAACGCCACCATCCCCGCCATCACACCCGAGCAGGTGCCGGAGGTCGTGGGGCGTTACCCCGGGTGCCGCACGTTCAAGGTCAAGGTCGCAGAGAGCGGCCAATCGCTTAACGACGACATCGAGCGCGTAGCCGCCGTCCGCACCGCGGTGGCCGAAGCCTATGGCTATGAACCTGTGGTGCGGGTGGATGCGAACCGTGGCTGGTCGGTGGAGCAGGCCATCCGCGCCGCTCATGAGTTGGGTCCGCTGGAGTACATGGAGCAGCCCGTTGCGACTGTCGCCGAGCTCCGCGCGGTCCGCGACACAGTGGGGGAGTTTTGCCCGATTGCTGCCGATGAGTCGATCCGCAAGGCCGAGGATCCGTATTTGGTTGCGCGCGAGCAGGCTGCTGACGTGGGCGTAATGAAGGTTGCGCCGCTTGGCGGGCCAAGCCGTTTGCTTCGGTTGGCCGAGGAACTGGAGATGAAGGTGACCGTCGCCAGCGCCTTGGACACCGGCGTTGGTATGGCCGCCGGTTTGTTCACGGCGGCGGCCCTGCCTGCTACCGAGCTGCAGCCGGAGCCGAATGCGGCGGGGTTGGCCACGTCCTCGCTGTTTATCGAGGACGTCATCGAGCCCCGGCCACTTATCGATGGCCGACTGCCCGTCACCAACCCCGCTCCCGACCCTTCCCGCCTGGCCGAGCTCGCCGCGCCGGGCCCCCGCCGCGATTGGTGGTTCGACCGCCTCCGCGCGGCGTATGCCCATCTATAACGCCAAGAAAGTGACTAGGTTTATGACACTTTGAGCCCGAAAAACGGCTTCCAAACTGACATAAACCTAGTCAGTAACTCCCGGCAAGTAGCCTATTGAGTGTGAACAATAACCAGGACACCTCTCAAGACCCGGACACCGGCGCGGTCGAAACCACTCACGCCGCCCAGTCCACACAAGCCCCATCCGCAGTGGTAGCGGGCCTCATCGTCGATGAGCTGCTGCGTCTCGGCATGGTCGATGCCGTGGTGTGCCCGGGTTCCCGGTCCGCCCCGCTCGCCCGCGCTCTGGTCCAGGCCGCCGACGCGGCGAAGGTTCGCCTCCACGTACGTATCGATGAACGCTCCGCCGCCTTCCTCGCCCTCGGCCTGGCCTCGCGCACCCGCAAGGTGACCCCGGTAATTACAACGTCCGGCACAGCAGTGGCGAACCTCGTGCCCGCCATGGTGGAAGCCACCGCGTCGGGTATTCCGCTGCTGGCACTGACCGCTGACCGCCCCGCACACTACCGCGGCACCGGTGCGAATCAGACTATCGTCCAGGACCGCCTGTTCGCCGATGCCTCCGTAGTCGAGTTCGATCTCGACGGCACCGCCCCGGTCACGAAGGCCACCGCCGCGCAGATTCGTGCTCGCATCGACCGCGTCGTCGCCGCCATGGCATCCGGCGCCGGCCACCTCAATGTTCGTTTTGTCGAACCGCTTGTGCCTGACGACGACTCCGTCGCCGACATCCCCGAGGGCCGCGCCGACGGCGGCCCCTGGACCACGATTGCGCCTACTACCAGTAACAACGTCGGCGTAGCCGCCATCGCAACCAACTCGGCCACAACCATCCCGGCCACCACGGCCACCACAGCCACAATTGACATCAGCCGCCGCACACTCGTGATCGCGGGCTCGAATGCCCCACATCTGCCAGAGCTGGAGGATCTGCCAACTATCGCGGAGCCGAATGCGTATGCGCCGGCGTACCCGGTTCACCCGCTTGCGGCGGGTACTTTCGCGCAGATTCCGCCGGAGCAGATTGTGTTGGTAGGGCGGCCGACGCTGCACCGAGGTATCTCGAAGCTGCTGGCCAATCCGGACATCGAGCTGACGGTCGTCTCGGATGCGGAAAACCACGGCTATGGGGTGGAGTTCCCGGATGTGACGGCGAACGCAAGGGCCGTCGTAAAGCATGTGCAGACTGTGGGGGAGCAGGACCCGCAGTGGACGAAAATCTGTGAGGCAGCCAGTGAGTTGGCGGTGAAGTCCGTGCGGAAGACGCTCGCCGAGTCGATCGAGGCGGAGGAGCCGCTGACCGGATTCCATGTGGCGGCAGCGCTGACGGACAGCCTGCGCACGGGTGACAATGTGGTGCTGGGTGCGTCGAACCCGGTGCGCGATGCGTCGTACACGGGCCTGCCTTTCCCTGGGGTGAGCACGTATGCGGGACGGGGTGCTGCGGGTATCGACGGCACGGTGGCGACAGCAATCGGTATTGCGCTGGCATCCGACCGCGAGTATGCCGACGAAATCCGACCACCGCGCACGATTGCGCTGATGGGGGACCTGACTTTCCAGCACGACTCCGCAGCGTTGGCGATTGGGCCGCTGGAGCCGAGGCCGGAAAACCTCACCATCGTGGTGGCCAACGATGCCGGTGGCGGTATCTTCGAGACGCTGGAGGCGGGCAGCCCGGCTCTGCGGGGAAGCTTCGAGCGCATCTTCGGCACGCCGCAGGACGTGGACTTTGAGGGCATCTGCCAGGCTTACGGAGTCGAGCACGTGCGTGTCGACCGCCTCCCAGATCTGCTCGCGCAGCTGCACCCGGATACCGATGTCGACGGCATCCGCGTCATCGAGGTGGCGACCACACGTGCGACGCGTCGGCAGTTGCACCACAAGCTGGCATACAATGCGGAGATTGGGGTGCTGGACAAGCACTAGCCGGCCGGCAGCATCCAATCAGAGCTGGAAACAATCAGGGACAGAAAAATAGGAGGTCGCGACCGCCATGCAGTGGAAAACTGCCCTGGCCAATTGGCCGCGCTTCCTTCGTCAGGTACTGCTCTTTGTGATGATTTGCCTGTTGCTGTCGTGTCTGGCCATGGTGGTTGGCTGCTTCATTAATGACCGCAATATCGAGTCGAACATGGGGCAGTCCGTAGCCAATGTGCGCTCGGTCGAGCTCCTTCGCACCACGGTTGATTTCGTCGACGAGAATGGCGATTTTCAGTCGCCACCAACCGGTTTGCTCTATCCCGTTGGTCTGGAAGAGGGGCAGCGCGTCCGCGTCGAATACGACCGCACTGATCCCAATGTCGTCCGCGTCGCCGGGCGCACATGGACGCTGTCACTTCTCCCGGCGACCAGTATCGCTGTGGTTACATTTCTCGTCGTCGCGCCGTTGTGGTGGTCGTCGTTGCGCGCAACCCGTCGTTTACAAAGAGATCCCCAAAAGGTAAACAGAGGGTCACTTTCGCTTTCCGACGAGATGGAAAACTAGCACCATGCGCGTTGCCATCATTGCTGAAAGCTTCTTGCCCAACATCAATGGAGTGACAAACTCCGTGCTGCGGGTGTTGGAACACTTACGCCGTGAAGGACACGAGGCGCTGGTGATTGCGCCGGGTGCTCGGGACTGGCAGGAAGAGGCAGAGTTCTACTGCGACTACCGCATTGAGCGTGTGCCCACTGTGATGGTGCCGTTGATTGATTCGCTACCGATTGGTGTGCCGAACCGTCGGGTAGCGTCGGCGCTGACGCAGTTTAAGCCGGATGTTGTCCACTTGGCTTCGCCATTTGTGCTCGGTGGTGCGGGCGCGCTGACTGCCAAGGCACTGGGCATCCCGGCTGTGGCCATCTATCAGACGGACGTTGCGGGTTTTGCCAAGAACTACAAGTTGGCGGGGCTCTCCACGGCCGCGTGGTTGTGGACGCGCGTGATTCACAACTCCTGCGCCCGAACGCTGGCGCCGTCCTCGCCGACTATTGAGGACCTGCAGGATCACAAGATTCGTGATGTCTACCGCTGGGGCCGCGGTGTTGATGCGGTTCGCTTTACTCCGACAAAGCGTAGTGAAGAGCTCAGGAAGCAGTGGAGCCCGGAGGGCAAGCCGATTGTTGGTTATGTCGGCAGGCTCGCGGCGGAGAAGTCTGTGGAGCGGCTGGCAGCGCTGAACGGCCGCGATGATATCCAGGTGGTCATTGTCGGCAATGGCCCGGAGCTGCAGAAGCTGCAGAAGCAGATGCCGAATGCCGTCTTTACCGGACAGCTCACCGGCGATAAGTTGGCAGCGGCATTCGCCAGTCTGGACGTGTTCGTCCACACCGGTGACTTTGAAACCTTCTGCCAGGCGGTACAGGAAGCCCACGCCTCCGGTGTGCCGGCCATCGCTCCGAACGCAGGCGGCCCGCGCGACCTGATTACCAACGACGTCAACGGCTACCTGCTGGAACCCAAGACTTTCACCCGCGATTTGGCTGAGGCGGTCGACAAGCTGCTGCTCGTTGACGATGAGCTGGCACGTAAGCAGCTGCGCAACCGCTGCCGCGACACCGTGACCGAGCGCACCTGGGAAGCACTGTGTGCAGACCTGGTTCGCCACTACGAGGAGGTTTCTGGGGTTTCCGCGGCCGAGACGTCAAGCAAGGTCGCAGCAGATGCGATTGATGCCTCCCATGCAGGTGCTGCTACGCGTCAGAAGTCGGTCGCGTAATCTGGACATCGTGTCTAGGGCTGATTTAACGAAAAATCCCAGCGAAGTCGCCTCGATGTTCGATGGCGTGGGGAAGAATTACGACATCACTAATACCGTGCTCACCGGTGGCATTGACCACTACTGGCGCGTGCGCACGGCAAAGCGCCTGAACCTGCAGCCTGGCCAGAAAGTCCTCGACCTGGCCGCCGGTACGGCTGTTTCATCAGTGGAGTTGGCAAAGTCTGGCGCATACGTCGTTGCCTGTGATTTCTCCCGAGGCATGCTCAAGGCCGGTGCACACCGCGATGTTCCCAAGGTCTGCGGTGACGGCATGAAGCTGCCATTCCCGGACAACACCTTCGACGCGGTGACCATCAGCTTCGGTCTGCGCAACATCGTGGACTACAAGGCGGGCCTCGCTGAGCTAGCTCGCGTGACCAAGCCCGGAGGCCAGCTAACAGTCTGCGAGTTCTCCACCCCCGTGATGCCGGTGTTCAGCACCTTCTACAAGGAATACCTGATGCGGGCACTGCCGCAGATCGCCAAGGTCGTCTCCTCGAACCCGGAGGCCTACGTGTACTTGGCGGAGTCGATTCGCGCCTGGCCAAACCAGCCGCAGCTTGCCCGCGACATCAATGCCTCTGGCTGGGAGGATGCCGGTTGGCAGAATCTCACCTTCGGTATCGCAGCGCTGCACTCGGCAACCAAGCCCGCACAGTAGCTCGCTAGCCCGCAGCAAAGCCCTGTCGCAGGGCCCGTCGTAAAGCGATTCCTACTGCCAGGGCTGGCGCCCGAACCACTTATCGGAGGCCAGCGCTGTCCTCCCCGAAGCGCGCCAGAGTCGCGCCACTACGTCGCGGTCGTGTTCCGTGACCAGGTTTCCCATCAGGCGTGCGGCAACACCCATGAGCTGGCTTCCCCACGGGGCGCCGATGGTCAACGGGCCGACCGTGGGAAGGAAGCTCGGGTACGTCAGCGTCAGCGCCAACTTGCGAGCCAGCGAGAAGCCGGTGCCGTAGTGCTCGCGAAGGAGGGCGGGCCAGGAGTGCGTCAGCCCATCGCGGCCCGCACCAATCGAGCTAATCAGCTCCACTGCCAGTCGCGCCGACTCCATGCCGTAGTCAATGCCCTCACCGTTGAGCGGGTTGACTAAGCACGCAGCATCACCGAGCAACGCCCAGTTCGGCCCCGCCACATTCGATACAGCACCGCCCATCGGCAGCAGCGCCGACGTCACGTGCTCCGGCTCGCTCATCTGCCACTGATCGCGCACCTGTCCGTGGTACTCACGCAGCAACTTCTTCACATTCGTGCGCGCCGGGCGTGCCGACGTCGCCAGCGCCCCACACCCCACATTCGCCCGGCCCTCGCCCAGCGGGAAAATCCAGCCATAGCCCGGGTGCGTATGCCCTTCGGAGTCGCGCAGTTCCAGGTGCGAGTGAATCCAGTCATCCGCTACGTCTGCGCTGTCGAAGCTGACATACGACCGTGCGGCCACGCCAAAGACGCTGTCTCGATGCCACGCACGCCCCAGCTGCTTGCCGACGGTACTGCGGACCCCATCGGCCACGAGCAACCAGCGGGCCGAGATGGTGTGTGGCTTGCCCTCGTGGTCGGAAAGCTCCACCGCGCGCACGCCGTGCCCCCGCGTGCCGCCAGTGTTCAGCGCTCCGAGAACCACCTTCCGCGCTGCGACTCCATCAAAGACCTGCGCACCGGCATCAGCGGCGGCATTGAGCAAGAAAGTGTCGAGCTCAACTCGCGACATCGCGGATCCGACAGCGGGAAAAGTGCCGGAGGCATCATCTGGCCAAGGTGCGGTGATGGAGCCGCCGAAGCCGTGCAGCTTGAGTCCGCGGTTGCGGTTGCGGCGCAGGAGCTCGTCGTCAAGCCCTAGACGACGTAGCTCAGCGATGGCACGAGGAGTGAGCCCGTCGCCACAAGTTTTGTCGCGCGGGAAGCGCTGGGAGTCGACCACAGTGACCGAAAAACCGGCGCGGGCGGCGTGAATTGCGGCTGCGGAGCCGGTGGGGCCTGCGCCAACAATGAGCACGTCAGTGCTGCTGGGTAGAGCGACGGTGCCGTCGAACGTGGGGGAAACTCGCGAAATCGGGCTTGAGGTCATTGCCCCAGCGTATAACGACGTTGAAACAAATATGGGAACTGGTCTGCTAGCCACTATGCTCGTAAGGTAGTTTATTTAGCAGTTTCTTATCTTTTATCGTCAGTTAGGCAGGTCTCGAATGCGTACTGGAGACTACTCCGGGCTTAGTTCCGGAAGTGCTCAGGGCACTGGTGAGCACACCGCCACTAGTTCTCACTTCGTTGATGAGGCGCTGGAAGCAACAATCACCGAGGGAATGCGCAAGAGCGAGGACCTCCTGATTACCGAGCTGGGGCGCGGCGAGGACTTCCTAGTCGAACGGGTTTCCCACCTAGCTCACGCTGGTGGTAAGCGCTTCCGCCCGATGTTTACCATGCTGGCCGCGCAGTTCGGGGAGAACCCGGAGAGCGATAAGGTCATCACCGCCGCGACGGTGCTGGAGCTGACGCACCTGGCGACGCTCTACCACGACGACGTCATGGATGAAGCGGATAAGCGCCGCGGCGTGCCCTCCGCAAACTCGCGCTGGGACAACACCGTCGCCATTCTGGCCGGTGACTACCTCTTCGCTGCTGCGTCCCGCCTGCTGGCAGAGCTCGGCTCCGAGAGCGTGGCTCACTTCGCTGAGACCTTCGGTGTTCTTGTCACAGGTCAGATGCGAGAGTGCCTCAACGACTTGGACCTGCCGATAGAAGAGCGCATCGAGCGCTACCTGAAGGTCATTGCCGAAAAGACCGGTGTGCTCATCGCATCGGCCGGTTATCTCGGCGCCTATCACGCCGGTGCGTCGGCCGAGATTTCCAACGCACTGCGCCGCTATGGCGAACTAATCGGTATCGTTTTCCAGATTGTCGACGACATTATCGACATCTCCTCCAATACCGATCAGTCCGGCAAGACTCCGGGCACTGACTTGCGCGAGGGCGTCTTCACGCTGCCGGTTCTCTACGCGCTGCAGGAGGACACCCCAGCCGCTGACCGCCTCCGCGAGATTCTTGTCGGCCCAGTTTCCGACGACGCGCTTGTCGACGAGGCCCTCGAGCTCCTGGCTCAGACCAACGGTGTGGCTCGCGCGATGGAGAAGGTCAATGAACTGCTGGATGAGTCCGACCGCGTCATCGCTGACCTTCCTGACTGTGCGGCCAAGGAGTCCCTGCGTCACGTTGCTCGCTACACCGTGGAGCGCGTGGGGTAGTGGATTGAGCTCCATCGGCGAGATGGGCCTAGGGGCGAGCACTGCTCTGAGGTGAGCTCTGCTCTGGGGTGAGTTCTGCTGAGGGGTGAATCCAGGTAGGGAAATATCCTCTCGACCTGCCGATTTGTGTAAATGACAGAGTAGTGGGTAGCATTCCATTCGCACCGTTTAAGAGTGCACGCCAGATTGCCCGAGCGGCCAAAGGGAGCGGATTGTAAATCCGTCGGCATTGCCTTCGTTGGTTCGAATCCATCATCTGGCACAGTGAAATCACCGCGAGAACTTTCTCGCGGTGATTTTTTTGTAGGGGTCGTTGGTGGGGATGCGGGGCAGGGGTTTGGGGTAGGGGCTCGAGTGAGGGGCTCTGGATTAAGCGGGGGCAGGGGCTCGAGTTAGAGGCTCGAGTTAGAGGTCAGCCACTCATCGATGAGCTATTCACTTATGGTTCCGCTGGGGCTCATCGATAAGTGAATAGATTATCCATAAGTGCGCGCCAAATGTCTGCAAACGTGACAAGAAATACCACTGCCTACCTGCTGATTTGTGCTTAGTGGTGATTTCGGGTTAATCTTTGCAAGGCTTCACGGAGAGCACAGAGCGAAACGAAGCGGTCAACAACTGGCCACAGAGTTACGTGCTGGGTTTAACGGATGCTGATGCCCCCTTAGCTCAGTCGGCAGAGCGTTTCCATGGTAAGGAAAAGGTCGACAGTTCGATTCTGTCAGGGGGCTCTGTTCTTTTATACGGACTTATGTCCGGTAGAGAATAGGGGCGATGTAGCTCAGATGGTGAGAGCGCACGACTCATAATCGTGAGGTCGGGGGTTCGATCCCCCCCATCGCTACTACGGACAGTGATGTTCGTCGAACCCCGCCTTGATTATGCAGCAATGCAGTAAGGTGGGACATTGTCAGCTAAGGACTGAAAAGTTCTTTCGCTGGTGGTGAAGGGGCGTGGCTCAATTGGTAGAGCAGCGGTCTCCAAAACCGCAGGTTGCAGGTTCGAGTCCTGTCGCCCCTGCAAGTACCCGTCATCCAGGGCGTATGAAAATGCGTCTGGGTGGCGGGTTTTTCGTTTATGTTCGGTGGCGGTGGGGCAATGCGAGTTACTGACTGCGTTTATGACAAAAACAGCCCGAAAAATGGCTTGAAAGTGTCATAAACCCATACAGTTTCACATTTGCAGCCCCAAGTTCGCATCCCCGAGCGAGCGGCCGAAGCGAGCAGCCCGAGCGAGCAGCCCGTGGCTCTTTGGGGTTGTCAGAATCGAATCTCGAAGCCTGCGGTTCCCACGAAGGGCATTTCTTCGATAGTGTGGATTATCGGCTAGAATTTACGCACTGAACCAGACTTGCTCTGCACAGTGGGGGCTTGGCTCCGGAGAACTTCCCCGGAGTTTGCCCTTGAAGAATTCACGTTTGAGTTTCACTGTGCAGTATCTTTAGGTCTCATATGCACGAAGTAGCGAAGGAGCATCGTGTCTGAGGAAAACCAGACTTTCCAGGCGGCGGCTCGCCCGTCCGGTAAGCGCCAGGCGACGGGCGCGCAGACCACCGTGGCGAAGAAGCCTGCGCGTGAGAAGGAGACCAACGAGCTTTCGACTCGTAACCCTTTGGTTTTCATCAAGCAGGTTGTTGACGAGCTGCGCAAGGTGATTTGGCCGACCGGCCGCCAGATGGTCACCTACAGCATCATCGTGATTCTGTTCCTGATTGCCATGATCGCTCTCGTGTGGGGTGTGGACACGCTGGCCGGTCTGGGTGTCCGATCGGTGTTGGGCAAGTAATCGGTTATACTGTTTCGCAGTGATGCTTTTCATCCCGCCTCCGAGTTCCGGACGGCGGGATTATTCGTTAGCGCAGCTGGTGTCTGGCTGTGCGAAGTGATTGCGGATGGCATATTGGCTCTTAAGACTCTTTAGGCGAAGATGCCAATGTCGCGAACCGTTGATGTAGATACAAGAGGGGTTAGCACGACATGAATGATGGTCAGAATATTTTCTCCGACGCCCAGTCCGCGGATGCTGCCGCAACTGAGCAGGATGCGCAGGGCGCACCGGCTCAGGTAGAAGCTCCGGCCGAGGGTGCAGCCGACGCAGCCGCAGCCGACGCAGCCGCAGCCGACGCAGCCGCAGCTGACACTGCTGCAGCAGAAGCAGCGCCGGCAGAGGAGACTGCCGCTGACGCTGAGGCACAGGCAGCTGCTGACGCAGATGCCGAGTACCGTAAGCGCCTGCGCGAGTTCCAGCGTGAGCTCAAGCGTCGTCCGGGCGACTGGTACATCATCCAGTGCTACTCCGGCTACGAGAACAAGGTGAAGACCAACCTGGAAATGCGCGCCCAGACCATGGGTGTCGATGAGCAGATCCACGAGGTCATCGTTCCGGTTGAGGAAGTCGAAGAGCGCAAGGACGACGGCAAGAAGAAGATCGTTAAGCGCAAGCTGCTGCCGGGCTACGTTCTGGTTCGTATGAGCCTGGATGACCCGTCCTGGTCCGTCGTCCGCGACACCCCGGGTGTTACTTCCTTCGTCGGTAGCGAGGGCCAGCCGTCCAAGGTCAAGATTCGCGAGGTCGCTAAGTTCCTCATGCCGAAGGAGACCATCACCGCGGACGCCGCTGAAGAAGCTGCAAATGCCGACGGTGAGCTGGCTGTCGCAGCGGCGCCGCAGGCGGAGAAGAAGGCCGTCGCCATCGACTATGAGGTCGGCGAGTCCGTCACCATCCTGTCCGGTCCGTTCGCATCTGTGGCTGCGACCATCTCCGAGATCGACCCGGACACCGGCCGCATGAAGGCTCTGGTTTCCATCTTCGGCCGTGAGACCCCGGTCGAGCTGGGCATCGATGAGGTCGAGAAGCTGAACTAGGCCCGACCTCAAGCCAGGCGCAGAGCCAAGCGGAGAGCACCGCCAAGCCAAGCGCCGAGCAAGGCACCAGCTAGCTCGCTCGCGCAACCAGTCCGGTAACGGATTTTGATGCACGCCATACGCTGCGGTAACGTAGCCAGGCGTGCATTTTTGTGCCTTGAGCACAGATGCGCCAAGTAATTCGTATCCCCGGTGGCTGGCACCAACTCAATGACCAGCGCCAGTGGCCATGATGGTCGAGGGCGCAAGGGTCGTCGTAAAGCGTCGGCATCCGGACGGGGTGAGTCGCCTTTTCATCGGGGCGGCGTGCCCCGGTAACTAGGAAGTAGGTTAATCCGATGGCTCCGAAGAAGAAGCTTTCTGCGATTATTAAGCTGCAGATTCAGGCTGGTCAGGCTAACCCGGCTCCGCCGGTTGGTCCGGCACTGGGTGCTCATGGTGTCAACATCATGGAGTTCTGCAAGGCTTACAACGCAGCAACTGAGAACCAGCGTGGCAACGTTGTCCCGGTTGAAATCTCTGTCTACGAAGACCGCTCCTTCACCTTCGTTCTGAAGACCCCGCCGGCAGCTAAGCTGCTGCTGAAGGCCGCTGGCATTCAGAAGGGCTCTGGCGTTCCGCACACCAACAAGGTCGGTTCCGTGACCTGGGAGCAGTGCAAGGAAATCGCCGAGCTGAAGAAGCCGGACCTGAACGCTAACGACATCGAGATGGGTGCACGCATCATCGCCGGTACCGCTCGTTCCATGGGCATCACCGTCGAGGGCGCTAAGTAAACCGTCAGCGTTTAGCTGCTTCTTCATCAAGTGGTAGGGCCAGCTTCGGCCCGCTACACACCACAATCCAACCATTTCACTTAATTGAGATTGGACTTTTCATGAGCAAGAACTCCAAGGCATACCGCGCCGCCGCCGAGAAGATCGATGCCGGCCGCATTTACTCTCCGCTCGAGGCCGCTAACCTGGCCAAGGAGACTTCCTCCAAGAACTACGACGCCACTATCGACGTCGCTATCCGCCTGGGCGTTGACCCGCGCAAGGCTGACCAGCTGGTTCGCGGCACTGTCTCCCTGCCGAACGGCACCGGTAAGACCGTCCGCGTTGTCGTTTTCGCTGCTGGCGAGAACGCCACCAAGGCTGAAGAGGCCGGCGCTGACTTCGTCGGTTCCGAGGAACTGATCGAGAAGATTCAGGGCGGCTGGACCGACTTCGACGCTGCTATTGCTACCCCGGACCAGATGGCCAAGGTTGGTCGCGTGGCTCGCATCCTCGGCCCGCGTGGTCTGATGCCGAACCCGAAGACCGGCACCGTTACCCCGGATGTCGCTAAGGCTGTCACCGAGATCAAGGGCGGTAAGATTTCCTTCCGCGTTGACAAGGCTGCAAACCTGCAGGCTGTTATCGGTAAGGCTTCCTTCGACGCTGAGAAGCTGGCCGAGAACTACGGTGCGCTTATCGACGAGCTGATGCGCCTCAAGCCGTCCGCTGCTAAGGGTAAGTACCTGAAGAAGATCACCGTCTCCGCCACCAACGGCCCGGGCATCCCGGTTGACACCAGCGTGATCAAGGACTACACCGCCTAAATCAGCATCAACCGATAGGCGAGTGTGCTCTTCACGAGTCACTCGAGAGTGACTCTGAGCAAAGCTCTTTAAAACCGCCGCTGCACGCACTTTCCAGAGTGTGTGAGGCGGCGGTTTTGCATTCGCATAAGGGGTATCGATAGCGCGGTGGGGGCTTGGGCGCGGTAGACGTCGTAAAGCGAATTTCTAATCCAAACAACTAATCCAGGCGAAATGGACTCACAGCCAAAGTTTGTTGCTTAAAATCGCGACTATGACGTTAATTTTGGAACCCGAAGAAGGGCTGGAGGCGCTCGGCGAGATTAATCGCCTGGCGCAGCTCGACGACGGTTCCGGAATTATTGAACCGCAGCTCATCTCGTATCTCGACTCGTTGGGCGACGATGCCTATGACATGCCCTGCCTGCGCATCGCGGGACAGACTCTGCTGGGCGAGGTACTGACGGGGCTAGGAGAGGACGAGCGCGTAGCTGAGGTCCTTCGCCGCAATATCCAGGACTCTGTGGTGCTTCCGGGGATGAGTGAGGAGGAAGCTCTACAAGCTCGGGCGGCGCAGGTCGTGGTCGTGCGGCTGTTGCGCATCATCGCGCGGATGGAGGCCGTCGAGCTGCGTAATGTCGTGGCGCAGCAGTGCCTGGCATCGCAGATCCCGCCGGTTGTGCGCGTGGCACTGACACTCACCGTGGATATTCTCGACGCCGCCAGATTGGACGCACATCCCGACGACATGGTGCGCGTGGTGCTCGACTACGCCGACCAAGTGCTCTGGCTTGCCGACGACGACCTGAATGCGTACTTTGCCGAGCTCGAGATGATTGTCCAGCAACGTGAGAAGGACCTGGAGTTCGGCCGCTTCGGAGAGCCAGGTGCGGCGCGGTTTGGATAGGCGATTTGGTTAATTGCCAGGGTCTGGTATAAAGTTTCTTCACGAAGTTTGACCGGCTTCCAATCGGTACCAACATCGAGTTGGGAAGATGGAGGTTGGTACTCAAGTTTCACCGAAGACCGTCGGTCATTCGCTTTGAAAGAAGCGGATTGAAGGTTTCATTGTAGGAATACAGTGAGCGGCCCACGCAGGAGGACTTGGAAGCGCTTGCGCAGTTTGACTTCACCTGTTGTCCTTGCGGTCGGCGGAGTTGAAGTGGAACATGCCACAAGAATTGTGCGCCCCATCCTTGTGCGAGGATTGGGGCGTTTGTTGTATTTGCGCAAAAGAATCCTTCACTTGGCCGAGCGGAAAATTGCAAAGACCAGGAAGGAGGCGAGAGTACACATGGCAGCAAATGCTGAGAAGATTGCAGCTGTTGCAGCGCTGAAGCAGGACGTTGAAGAGTCCAACGCTATCGTGCTGACTGAGTACCGCGGCCTGTCCGTTGCGGAAATCACGGAACTGCGTCGCGCCCTCGGTGCTGATGTTAAGTACTCCGTCGCCAAGAACACCATGATCAAGATCGCTGCCGACGAGGCAGGGATTGAGGGTCTTGATGAGCACCTGAACGGCCCGACTGCAGTCGCCTTCATCAAGGGCGAGGCTGTGGATGCGGCTAAGGCGATTAAGAAGTTCGCCGGTGACAACAAGAACCTCGTGATCAAGGGCGGCTACATGGACGGTGCTGCAATGGATGCAGCACAGTTCGAGGCTCTTGCGGATATGGATAACCGTGAGACCACGCTGGCAAAGCTGGCTGGTGCCTTCAACGGCGTTCTGGCGAACGTCGCTGGCCTGCTCGACGCTCCGACCTCCTCGGTTGCCCGCCTTGCTGCGGCACTCGAGGAAAAGAAGTAATCCCGAGCGGCTCGCGATCTACGCGAACTAAATCACGCGAAAAACTTTTCAATATCACTTTGACGGCTTCGACCCCAGGGATCTCTGAGGGGAGCGGCCGCACCACACTCATAGGAGAATATCCATGGCTAAGTACACCACTGAGGAACTGCTCGAGGCTTTCAAGGAAATGACCCTCGTTGAGCTCACCGAGTTCAAGAAGGCTTTCGAGGAAGAGTTCGACGTCACCGCTGCTGCTCCGGTTGCAGTTGCTGCTGCAGGCGCTGCTGGCGGCGAGGCTGCTGCTGAGGAGAAGGACGAGTTCGACGTCGTCCTCGAGGACGCTGGCGCTAAGAAGATCGGCGTTATTAAGGCTGTCCGCGAGATCGTCTCCGGCCTGGGCCTGAAGGAGGCTAAGGAGATGGTTGAGTCCGCTCCGAAGGCTATCCTGGAGGGTGCTTCCAAGGACGACGCTGAGGCTGCTAAGGCTAAGCTGGAAGAGGCTGGCGCAAAGGTTGCCCTCAAGTAATTCAATTACTTGCCTCGGCCCCGGTAGTGGCCTAAAGCTACCAATTATGACCGCCAATTCTGGGCTTCGTGCCCGGGGTTGGCGGTTCTTTTGTTTCTGGGGCCTTTGCTAACCCGCCTGACCCGGGCAAAACCTCACTAATCTCACCCGTCACAGGGAGTTGAGGCAAAAACCAGCCCACTCATTGTCTTGATTACCCTTATTGGCCTGTAAAGTATCTAACATGCTCTCACGGCCGAGAATTCTGTCTATCCTTCTGTTGGGTCTAGGCACCGCACTGCTTGCTGCTGGCATTTTGCTGCCCAAAGTGCTCAATGTTGATCCCAAAATGCCGCTTGACCTGCCGCCGGTGTCGTATACCCTGCGGGCGGAAGACGGCGTATCCACCAGGATTAACGAAGAGGGCAAGCGGGAAGAAGTGCACTCGCCGCTGCAGCGACAGCTTCACGGCGTGCTCATCGAACCCGCGGATGCGGACAAGGTTTCGCTCCGTGTCGGTGTGACTGAAATGCGTGAGCTTCCCCCTGAGGTTATCGGCACCGACCCGCTGACGGAGCTTATCGAGGCCAATATCTGGACAGTTACCATCGACCGACTCACCGGCGAGGCGCTGGCTCCTGCGACGCTTGTCGACCGCATGGCGGGCGTTCCACGGTCAGTGGCTTTCGAGGGGAACTGGGTGAAGCTCCCGGCCGACACGGAGGAAAAGGAATACCTGATTTTTGATGATCTCCTCCACGATTCCTTACCAGCAAAGTTTGTCGGGGAAGAGGAGCGCGGTGGTAACCGTGTCCTGCATTTCCGTCAGGACATTGAGAAGACGAATCTCGCCCAGAAGTACCGTTCTTATGTCTCTCAGCTAACCCAGGATGACAAGTCCGGCTTCCTCCAGTACCAGGGCACCCGTGATTTGTGGGTTGAGCCCAAGTCTGGCTCGGTCATCGATATGGCCGAGGACATCCACCTTTGGTGGGAGACCCGCGACGGCGAGCCGATCATGGACTACCTGCGCTTCAACGGCAAGATGGACGAAGGCCTTTCCAATCAGCTTCTCTTTGGCGCAATACAGAATTTCCAGCGCCCAGCTCTAGAGCCGTGGTCAATCGGCCTCATTGCGTCCGGTTCAATTCTGGTATTCATCGCAATCGTGGGCATCGTGCGTCCTTCGACCCGTCGTAAAGCAGAGTAACGCTTTACGACGGCCATAGCGCCCAGGCCTCATCGTTATATCGGTAACGGGTGAATGCGACACGCCCGATTTGTCAAGTTGTACTAGACAACTGCCAGTTTTTGATATAGGCTAAATCGTTGCGCTGGAATTAGTGTATCTGTCGCCAGCTCTTTTATAGTTTGCGCTCGGAGCGCGGGGCTATTATGTAGCACCGTTTTTCGTGCATCTAGCTGTTAAAGGAGTTGCTGCGGCGCCGCCGTTAGGGCTCGGGGCTCGCCTTTAAAGGCTGGTCTTGGAGACCAAGTGGCGGGGGAATCACTTTCGTGTGTGACCAAAGGTTAGACGCAAAGTATCCCGGTGCGCAACAGAAATGATTCCTGCAACTTGAATCGCGTATAAACCAAGCGGGCGGAGCGCACCACCGGTTGCCGGTGTGCTCCACCGCGTGAGGTGCTGGAAGGACGCATCTTGGCAGTCTCCCGCCAGACCAAGGCAGTAACCGGTATTCCCGGAGCTTCGAAGAGGTACTCGTTTGCAAAGATTCAGGAGCCGATTGCGGTTCCTGGTCTGCTCGACCTGCAGCGTGAGTCTTTCGCATGGCTCATTGGCACGCCTGAGTGGCGTGCTCGTCGCCAGGAGGAGCTCGGAGAAGACGCTCGGGTTACCAGCGGTCTCGAAGATATTCTAGAAGAGCTCTCTCCGATTGAGGACTACTCCCAGAAGATGTCCCTGACGCTGTCGGACCCATGGTTCGACTCCGTTAAGAACACCGTGGATGAGTCCAAGGATAAGGACATCAACTACTCGGCTCCCCTCTACGTCACCGCGGAGTTCACCAACCGCGAGACCGGTGAGATCAAGAGCCAGACTGTCTTCATCGGTGACTTCCCGATGATGACGGACAAGGGTACGTTCATCGTCAACGGAACTGAGCGTGTCGTTGTTTCTCAGCTGGTGCGCTCTCCGGGCGTCTACTTCGATGAGACCATCGACAAGTCCACCGAGCGCCCGCTGCACTCGGTGAAGATTATTCCGTCGCGCGGTGCGTGGCTGGAGTTCGACGTCGACAAGCGGGACACCGTCGGCGTTCGTATTGACCGTAAGCGTCGCCAGCCGGTCACGGTTCTGTTGAAGGCTTTCGGCTGGACCACCGAGGAGATCAAGGAGCGCTTCGGCTTCTCTGAGATCATGATGGCCACCCTGGAGAAGGACGGTGTTGCAAACACCGACGAGGCTCTGCTGGAGATTTACCGCAAGCAGCGCCCGGGTGAGCCGCCGACGCGCGAGTCCGCGCTGGCTCTGCTGGAGAACAACTTCTTCAAGCCGAAGCGCTACGACCTGGCTAAGGTCGGTCGCTACAAGGTCAACCGCAAGCTGGGTCTGGGCGCTGATGCCTCCGGCGAGATGGTTCTGACCGAGCAGGATATTGCTACCACCATCGAATACCTTGTGCGCCTGCACGACGGCGAGAATGTTATGACCTCGCCGGAAGGTGTTGAGATCCCGGTTGAGACCGACGATATCGACCACTTCGGTAACCGTCGTCTGCGTACCGTAGGCGAGCTGATTCAGAACCAGGTCCGCGTGGGTCTGTCCCGCATGGAACGCGTGGTTCGTGAGCGCATGACCACTCAGGACGTGGAGTCGATCCAGCCGACCACCCTGATTAACGTGCGCCCGGTTTCCGCGGCTATCCGTGAGTTCTTCGGTACTTCCCAGCTGTCCCAGTTCATGGACCAGAACAACTCGCTGTCGGGTCTGACCCACAAGCGTCGTCTGTCTGCACTGGGCCCGGGTGGTCTGACCCGTGACCGTGCTGGCCTTGAGGTTCGAGACGTTCACCCGTCCCACTACGGTCGCATGTGTCCAATTGAGACCCCAGAGGGTCCGAACATTGGTCTGATTGGTTCGCTGTCCTGCTACGCACGCGTGAACCCGTTCGGTTTCATTGAGACTCCGTACCGTCGCGTCCGCGATGGTGTCATCACCGACGAGGTCGACTACCTCACCGCTGATGAGGAAGACCGCTACGTCGTCGCGCAGGCCAACACCCCGGTCGACGAGAACGGCCACTTCGTTCAGGAGACTCTGTCTGTTCGTAAGAAGGGTGGTGACGTCGAGTCCGTCCGCGCCGATGAGGTCGACTACCTCGATGTTTCCCCGCGTCAGATGGTCTCCGTGGCTACCGCCATGATTCCGTTCCTCGAGCACGACGACGCTAACCGTGCCCTGATGGGTGCGAACATGCAGCGCCAGGCTGTGCCGCTGCTGCGTTCGGAGGCTCCGTTCGTCGGTACTGGTATGGAGCAGCGTGCTGCTTACGACGCCGGCGATGTCATTGTCGCTTCGGCCACCGGTGTGGTCGAGACCGTGTCGGCAGACTTCATCACCATCATGGATGATGAGGGCCAGCGCCACACCTACCTGCTGCGCAAGTTCGAACGCACCAACCAGGGCACCTGCTACAACCAGAAGCCACTGGTTGACGAAGGCCAGCGTGTTGAGGCCGGCCAGGTCATCGCTGACGGTCCGGGTACCGACAACGGTGAGATGGCACTTGGTAAGAATCTGCTCGTGGCATTCATGCCGTGGGAAGGCCACAACTACGAGGACGCCATCATCCTGAACCAGCGCATGGTTGAGGAGGACATCCTGACCTCGATTCACATCGAGGAGCACGAGATTGATGCCCGTGACACCAAGCTGGGTCCGGAGGAAATCACCCGTGACATCCCGAACGCGTCCGAGGAGATGCTGAAGGATCTGGATGACCGCGGTATCGTCCGCATCGGTGCTGACGTTCGCGACGGTGACATCCTGGTCGCTAAGACCACGCCGAAGGGCGAGACTGAGCTGACTCCGGAGGAGCGCCTGCTGCGCGCTATCTTCGGCGAGAAGTCCCGCGAGGTCCGTGACACCTCCATGCGTGTCCCGCACGGTGAGTCCGGCAAGGTCATCGGCGTCCGCGTCTTCTCCCGTGAAGACGATGACGACCTGGCACCGGGTGTCAACGAGATGGTCCGCGTCTACGTTGCGCAGAAGCGCAAGATCCAGGACGGCGACAAGATGGCAGGTCGCCACGGTAACAAGGGTGTTATTGGCAAGATCCTGCCGCAGGAGGACATGCCGTTCCTGCCGGACGGCACCCCGGTCGACATCATTCTGAACACCCACGGTGTTCCGCGTCGTATGAACATCGGCCAGGTCCTCGAGGTTCACCTCGGCTGGCTGGCGAAGGCCGGCTGGAGCATTGAGGGCGACCCGGATTGGGCTAAGCGTCTTCCGGCAGACCTGCACGACGTTCCGTCCGACTCCCTGGTCGCAACCCCAGTGTTCGACGGTGCTGAGAACGAGGAGCTCGCTGGTCTGCTCGCGTCGTCCCGCCCGAACCGTGACGGCGAGGTGCTGGTCAACGCTGACGGTAAGGCCACGCTGTTCGACGGCCGCTCTGGCGAGAAGTTCCCGTTCCCGGTTTCGGTGGGCTACATGTACATGCTGAAGCTGCACCACCTGGTCGACGAGAAGATTCACGCTCGTTCCACCGGTCCGTACTCCATGATTACCCAGCAGCCGCTGGGTGGTAAGGCCCAGTTCGGTGGTCAGCGCTTCGGTGAGATGGAGGTGTGGGCAATGCAGGCATACGGCGCTGCCTACACCCTGCAGGAGCTGCTCACCATCAAGTCCGATGACGTGGTTGGCCGCGTCAAGGTCTACGAGGCAATCGTGAAGGGCGACAACATTCCGGATCCGGGTATTCCGGAGTCGTTCAAGGTGCTTCTGAAGGAACTGCAGTCGCTCTGCCTGAACGTTGAGGTCCTTTCGGCCGACGGCGTTCCGGTTGAGTTGGGCTCCTCCGACGATGAGGAACTCGACCACGCGACCGCTTCCCTCGGCATTAACCTGTCCCGCGACGAGCGTTCTGACGCTGACTCCGCATAGTTTCTCGCTTAACGACGAAACATTGCGTGAGTATCAGGGTCGGGAAGCCCTAACTCGCGAATAACCCAACACAGACGACAACGTACAAAAACCTCCGCAGAGAATTTGGTTTCCGCATTACTTCGATGCGGAGGGAAAGGGAAAACAGGTGCTCGACGTCAACAACTTTGACGAGCTCCGGATTGGGCTCGCTACCGCCGACGACATCCGCCGCTGGTCTCGCGGTGAGGTCAAGAAGCCCGAGACGATTAACTACCGTACGCTGAAGCCGGAAAAGGATGGCCTTTTCTGTGAGCGTATCTTCGGCCCGACCCGTGACTGGGAGTGTGCTTGTGGTAAGTACAAGCGCGTTCGCTTCAAGGGCATCATCTGTGAACGCTGTGGCGTTGAGGTGACCAAGTCGAAGGTTCGCCGTGAGCGCATGGGCCACATTGAGCTGGCCGCTCCGGTCACTCACATCTGGTACTTCAAGGGTGTGCCGTCTCGCCTCGGCTACCTGCTCGATTTGGCTCCGAAGGATCTGGAAAAGATCATCTACTTCGCTGCCAACATCATCACTTCTGTGGATGAAGAGGCTCGCCACAACGACCAGGAAACCCTCGAAGCAGACATGCTCGTGGACAAGAAGCTGGTTGAGGACGACCGCGACCAGGAGCTGGCCGAGCGTGCCCAGACCCTGGAAGAGGATCTGGCTGAGCTCGAGGCAGCCGGTGCCAAGGCTGACGCCCGTAAGAAGGTTCAGTCTGCAGCCGAGCGCGAGATGCGCCACATCCGTGAGCGCGCCCAGCGCGAGCTGGATCGTCTCGACGAGATCTGGAACACCTTCATCAAGCTCGAGCCGAAGCAGATGATTATCGACGAGGGTATTTACACCGAGCTCGTCGACCGCTACGAGGATTACTTCACCGGTGGTATGGGGGCTGAGGCTATTCAGACCCTGATCCGTAACTTCGACTTGGCCAAGGAGGCCGAGGAGCTGCGCGAGATTATTCGCGACGGCAAGGGTCAGAAGAAGATGCGCGCCCTCAAGCGCCTGAAGGTTGTCACTGCATTCCTGCAGTCCGGCAACGACCCGGCCGCTATGGTGCTTGACTGCATCCCGGTGATTCCGCCGGAGCTGCGCCCGATGGTGCAGCTCGACGGTGGCCGCTTTGCGACCTCGGACTTGAACGACCTCTACCGTCGTGTCATCAACCGCAACAACCGCCTGAAGCGCATGATTGACCTCGGCGCTCCGGAGATCATTGTCAACAACGAGAAGCGCATGCTTCAGGAATCCGTTGACGCACTGTTCGACAACGGACGTCGTGGCCGCCCGGTCACTGGTCCGGGTAACCGCCCGCTGAAGTCCCTGAGCGACCTGCTCAAGGGTAAGCAGGGGCGTTTCCGTCAGAACCTGCTGGGTAAGCGTGTTGACTACTCTGGCCGTTCGGTTATTATCGTCGGCCCGCAGCTGAAGCTGCACCAGTGTGGTCTGCCGAAGCTGATGGCTCTCGAGCTGTTCAAGCCGTTCGTGATGAAGGAGCTCGTGGCCAAGAGCTACGCGCAGAACATCAAGAGCGCGAAGCGCATGGTTGAGCGTCAGCGCCCAGAGGTGTGGGACGTCCTCGAAGATGTCATTACCGGGCACCCGGTTCTGCTGAACCGTGCACCTACGCTGCACCGCCTGGGTATTCAGGCGTTCGAGCCGGTCCTGGTTGAGGGTAAGGCAATTCAGCTGCACCCACTGGCTTGTGAGGCTTTCAACGCCGACTTCGACGGTGACCAGATGGCAGTCCACCTGCCGCTGTCCGCTGAAGCGCAGGCCGAGGCTCGTGTCCTGATGCTGTCCTCGAACAACATTCTGTCGCCGGCTTCCGGTAAGCCGCTGGCTATGCCGCGTCTGGACATGGTCACTGGCCTGTACTTCCTGACGCTGGAGAAGCCAGAGCTGCCGGGTGGCCACCAGGATGCCACCGAGGACGCACCGGAGCAGGGTATTTACACCAGCCCGGCCGAAGCCATCATGGCTTACGACCGCGGTGCAATTGGCCTGCAGAGCCCGATTAAGGTTCGCATCAGCCACCTGCGTCCGCCGGCTGAGATTGAATCCGAGCAGTTCCCAGACGGTTGGAACAAGGGCGATACTTGGCTGGCTTCGACCACGCTGGGCCGCGTTATGTTCAACGACCTGCTGCCGTGGAACTACCCATACGTCGAAGGCGTTATGGCTAAGAAGCCGCAGGCTGCGATCATCAACGACTTGGCTGCCAAGTACCCGATGATCACGGTCGCTCAGACCGTCGACAAGCTCAAGGATGCTGGTTTCTACTGGGCTACCCGTTCTGGTGTCACCATTGCTATGTCTGACGTGCTGGTTCTCCCGAACAAGCGGGAGATCCTAAACGGCTACGAAGAGAAGGCCGCCACGGTGGAGAAGAAGTTCCGCCGTGGTAAGCTCTCGGCTGCTGAGCGTCACGAGTCGCTGGTTAACCTGTGGAAGGCTGCGACGGCTGAGGTCGGTGAAAAGGTCGAGGCTCTGTACCCGGATGACAATCCGATTCCGATGATCGTGAAGTCGGGTGCTGCCGGTAACATGGGCCAGATTCACTCGCTGGCCGGCATGAAGGGTATGGTTACGAACCCGCGTGGTGAATACATCACCCGTCCGATTAAGACCTCCTTCCGCGAAGGCCTGTCGGTTCTCGAGTACTTCAACAACTCGCACGGTTCCCGTAAGGGTCTGGCCGATACCGCGCTTCGTACCGCTGACTCGGGTTACCTGACCCGTCGTCTGGTCGACGTTGCGCAGGACGTCATCGTTCGCGAAGAGGACTGTGGCACTCACGATGGTGTCATTGTCGAGATTGGCGAGGATGTTCTGGACACAACCGGCAACCCGACCGGCGAGATCCGTCGTGCGAAGTATGTCGAGACCGCCGCGATTGCTCGTGTGCTGGCAGCCGATGTCACCGACGCTGAGGGCAATGTCCTTATCGCGGCTGACACCGACCTGAACGACGACCACATCACCCTGGCTCTCAGCCACGGTGTCAAGGAAGTCAAGGTCCGCTCGGTTCTGACCTGTTCCACCGCAACCGGTGTCTGTGCCAAGTGCTACGGTCGCTCGATGGCAACCGGCAAGCTGGTCGACATCGGAGAGGCTGTCGGTATTGTTGCTGCGCAGTCCATTGGTGAGCCGGGTACCCAGCTGACCATGCGTACGTTCCACCAGGGTGGTGTCGGTGGCGACATTACCGGTGGTCTGCCGCGTGTCCAGGAGCTGTTTGAGGCCCGCGTGCCGAAGAACAAGGCTCCGCTGGTCCGCGAAAACGGTCGCGTGCGCCTGGAGGAGGACGAGCACTTCTACACGCTCACCCTCATCCCGGATGCCAACAGCGAAGACGAGGTTGTTTACGACAAGCTGTCCAAGCGTCAGGGCCTGGCTGAAATCACTGTCGATGGCCGTCGTCGCGCCATCCGCGATGGTGACCACGTGGTCAAGGGTCAGCAGCTGCTCAAGGGCGCTGCCGATCCGCACGAGGTCCTCGAGGTTCTGGGCCGCCGAGGCGTCCAGCGCCACCTCATCGAGGAAGTCCAGTCGGTCTACCGTGATCAGGGTGTGGCCATTCACGACAAGCACATCGAGGTTATCGTCAGCCAGATGCTGCGCCGCGTGATTGTGTCTAAGCCAGGTGACTCCGAACTGCTGCCAGGTGCACTGGTCGAGCGCTCCACGGTCATGGCGAAGAACCGCGAGATTGTCGCCTCCGGTGGCAGCGTCATCGAAGGCCGTCGCGTGCTGATGGGTATTACCAAGGCATCGCTGGCCACCGAGTCCTGGCTGTCCGCCGCCTCCTTCCAGGAGACGACGCGCGTGCTTACCGACGCCGCTATCAACAAGCGCTCGGATAAGCTCATCGGCCTGAAGGAGAACGTGATCATCGGTAAGCTGATCCCGGCTGGTACGGGTATCTCGCGCTACCGCAACATCACGGTTGAGCCGACTGAGGAAGCTGCCCGCCAGGCAGCCGCCCCGTTCGCTTCCTTCGGCGAGGGCTTCTACGGTGCCGAGGACACCTACGGCATCGATCAGGTCGGTTCCGCAGTTCCGCTGGATGACATCGGAACCTTCGAGTAGAAATCAATAGCTTTGCGGCAGCGGCTGGGGGAGCGGGAGAATTCCCTCGGTCACTGTCTGGCAAAGCACCTCGCCTGACAGTTGGGGCTTCGTGCGCTAACTGTTAGGTGGCAACCGGAAAAATCCTCCGGCACAGTTGTGGCTTACTAGCGGATTGCTAGTTCGTCACGGTCGTGCCGGAGGATTTTTCTTTGTCGAGGCAACCCAACTGGAAAACTCGGCTGGAGACTGAAGAAAGGCGATAGGAACAGAGGCAGGGGCAGGGGAGGGAGGGCTAGGGGCCCGTCCCGGCCTCCCTCCTCTACATCTTGAGAGCCTCTGCAATCGGAGTGTTGCCCTCGTTGAAGTTAATCATGCGACCAACGGTAGCCTCGTTGAACACGGTCTGCGCGATGACATTGGCAACGGTCGCACGAGCGACCTCGCCTGCCTTGTCCGCCGTGGTGTCGATGGAATCCTGGCCCTCGTTGAGCGTGAGCGCACTCGGGCCGAGAATGGTCCATTCCAGGTTTGAAGCGCGCAGCGCTTCGTCGGCTGCAGCCTTGGACTCGGCATAGGCAAAGAAGCTGTGATCCTCTGGAACGCCATGGTCGTGGCCCGCACCAAAGTAAGAGACCATCACGTAGCGCTTAACGCCAGCCTGCTCGGCTGCGGCAATCGAAGTAATAGCTGCGTCGCGGTCGATCGCGTACGTCCGTTCTGGTGAACCTCCACCAGCGCCGGCGGACCAAATCACAGCGTCGTGCCCGCTGAGAAGGTCCGCAAACTGTTCGGTCGAGAGACTGGCGATGTCGTAAACGGCTGGTGTGGCGCCGAGAGCCTCGATATCCGGAACCTGGTCGGGGTTGCGTATAACAGACGTGACCTCGTAGCCATCGTCGATAAGTAGGGGAGTAGCGATTTGGGCCACCTTGCCGTGGCCGCCAATGACAATAACCTTTTTAGACATGTCCCCACCTATACGCTGCCAGTACACTGCTGGCAATGAAGAAGGCATTCGCCTGTGGTGAACATGGCGATTAAGTTTCTCCAGCGCTGATGCAGGACAGTACTATGGGCAAACCGAACGGACGGCAGAATTGGCCGCGTTATCGATTCAAACCGGCATAGTAACGTCTGCGTCTTTTGGGGCGAGGCGCGCCGTGCTGAACACCCAAAAATTTGATCACCAAGCCCACAAGCGCTCAAAGTGCTTGAAATTTATAGGCCATTACCAGGGTGTTTGGACTAAACCCGCAGCTCGCGTACTGTTATACAACGATCCCAGAAAAGAATTGGGAACTTGAGACATTACCCAGTAGGCCAGCGAGAGCGGCTGACTGGGTTTCGCACGTTCAAAATCCCTCCATTTCTTGCGTTCAACCGATGGGCTCACCACTGGATGAGTAATAACTTTTCTTGTGATGCATTCACACGGAAGGTGGTTACTCCGCTGCGGTTGGCATCGGTCGTGAGAATGTCCAGCGAGGATTGAAAACAGAAAGAGGCTTCATGCCCACTATTCAGCAGCTGGTCCGCAAGGGCCGCCATGACAAGAAGGCTAAGGTTGCAACCGCAGCTCTGAAGGGTTCCCCTCAGCGCCGCGGCGTTTGCACCCGTGTTTACACCACCACCCCGAAGAAGCCGAACTCGGCTCTTCGTAAGGTCGCTCGTGTTCGTCTGACCTCCGGTGTCGAGGTTTCGGCTTACATTCCGGGTGAGGGCCACAACCTGCAGGAGCACTCCATGGTGCTCGTTCGCGGTGGTCGTGTTAAGGACCTCCCGGGTGTCCGCTACAAGATCGTCCGTGGTTCCCTCGACACCCAGGGTGTCAAGGACCGCAAGCAGGCTCGTTCCCGCTACGGCGCAAAGAAGGAGAAGTAAGCCATGCCACGTAAGGGCCCAGTACAGAAGCGTCCTGTCGTCAACGACCCGGTCTACGGCTCCCCTCTGGTGTCGCAGCTGGTCAACAAGGTTCTGATCGACGGTAAGAAGTCGACTGCAGAGCGCATCGTCTACGGTGCACTTGAGATGTGCGAAGAGAAGACCGGTACTGATCCGGTGCTGACTCTGAAGCGCGCAATCGAGAACGTCAAGCCGGCTCTTGAGGTTCGTTCCCGCCGTGTTGGTGGCGCCACCTACCAGGTCCCGGTCGAGGTTCGTCCGGGCCGTGGCACCACGCTGGCACTGCGCTGGCTGCTGATGTTCTCCCGTCAGCGCCGTGAGAACACCATGACCGAGCGTCTCGCTAACGAGATTCTCGATGCATCCAACGGCCTGGGTGCATCCGTCAAGCGTCGTGAGGACACTCACAAGATGGCGGAAGCAAACCGCGCATTCGCTCACTACCGCTGGTAATCGCTTATCGACGGAGGCCGCGAGTGGTCACCGTCGTAGAGCAGCTGCCGGTATGTCAACGGCGCGCGTCGGTCGCGGTCCACAGATCTTTAAGGGTCACTCAATAGGGGCCAGCCCGGCGCTTACACCCGATGTCTTGCGTAGAATTTACGCAATAGGTGTACGTCACGGCGCGACTTCGCGCCAAGACGGTGGCATTATAGATAAAGCAAACCCGACCGACGGCGGATTTGACGGCCAATTGCAATCCCGTGATTGAGTCTCACCGCCAAACCGATTTGAAACGAGTGGGGAATCAAGTGGCTGAAGGTGCACTTCCCGTTAAGAAGGACCTCCACAAGGTCCGCAACATCGGCATCATGGCGCACATCGATGCTGGTAAGACGACTACGACTGAGCGCATCCTGTACTACACGGGTATTAACCGCAAGGTCGGCGAGACTCACGATGGTGGCGCTACCACCGACTGGATGGAGCAGGAGAAGGAGCGCGGTATTACCATTACCTCCGCTGCTGTGACCTGTTTCTGGAACGACAACCAGATCAACATCATCGATACCCCGGGCCACGTCGACTTCACCGTTGAGGTTGAGCGTTCCCTGCGTGTGCTCGACGGTGCCGTCGCAGTCTTCGACGGTAAGGAAGGTGTCGAGCCGCAGTCTGAGCAGGTTTGGCGTCAGGCTCAGAAGTACGATGTCCCGCGTATTTGCTTCGTCAACAAGATGGACAAGCTGGGCGCTGACTTCTACTACACCGTTGGCACCATCGTTGACCGCCTCGGTGCTAAGCCGTTGGTTATGCAGCTGCCGATTGGCGCTGAGGATGACTTCGACGGCGTTGTTGACCTGCTGGAGATGAAGGCCCTCATGTGGCCGGGCAAGGTTGAGATCGGCACTCCTGCGCAGGTCGAGGAGATTCCGGCGGACATGGTCGACAAGGCTAACGAGTACCGTGAGAAGCTCATTGAGACCGTCGCTGAGTCCGACGAGGAGCTCATGGAGAAGTACTTCGGTGGCGAAGAGCTGACCATGGACGAGATCAAGGGCGCCATCCGCAAGATGGTCCTGAACTCTGAGGTTTACCCGGTCTACTGTGGTACCGCTTACAAGAACAAGGGTGTTGAGCCGCTGCTCGACGCTGTCATTGACTTCCTGCCGAATCCGCTGGACATCGGTGAGGTTCACGGCCACCAGATGGGCGACGAGGACGTCGATATGGTCCGTAAGCCGTCTAAGGATGAGCCGTTCTCCGCTCTCGCATTCAAGATTGCTGCTCACCCGTTCTTCGGCAAGCTGACCTTCGTCCGCGTTTACTCCGGTCGTGTGGAGCCTGGCCAGCAGGTCCTGAACTCCACCAAGGACAAGAAGGAGCGCGTCGGTAAGCTGTTCCAGATGCACGCCAACAAGGAGAACCCTGTTGACGAGGCAGTGGCAGGTAACATCTACGCCTTCATTGGTCTGAAGGACACCACCACCGGTGACACCCTGTGTGCACAGGATGCTCCGATCGTTCTGGAGTCCATGTCCTTCCCGGATCCGGTTATCTCCGTTGCTATTGAGCCAAAGTCCAAGGCTGACCAGGAGAAGCTGGGTACCGCTATTCAGCGTCTGGCTGAAGAGGACCCGACCTTCACCGTTCACCTGGATGAGGAAACCGGCCAGACCGTTATCGGCGGTATGGGCGAGCTCCACCTCGACGTCCTGGTTGACCGCATGAAGCGCGAGTTCAAGGTCGAAGCAAACATCGGTAACCCGCAGGTTGCTTACCGCGAGACCATCCGCAAGCCGGTCGAGAAGTTCGAGTACACCCACAAGAAGCAGACCGGTGGTTCGGGTCAGTTCGCCCGCGTCATCATTGCTCTGGAGCCGTACTCCCCGTCCGCTGAAGAGGTGGAAGAAGGCGAGTCCACAACTTACCTCTTCGCAAACGAGGTCACCGGTGGCCGCGTTCCGAAGGAGTACATCCCGTCTGTCGACGCTGGTATCCAGGATGCAATGCAGTACGGTACCCTCGCCGGCTACCCGCTGGTGAACATCAAGGCAACCCTGCTCGACGGTGCTTACCACGAGGTTGACTCCTCCGAAATGGCCTTCAAGATCGCTGGTCAGCAGGCTCTGAAGGAAGCTGTTCAGAAGGCTAAGCCGGTCCTGCTCGAGCCGATGATGGCCGTTGAGGTCATTACTCCGGAAGAGTACATGGGTGAGGTCATCGGTGACATCAACTCCCGTCGTGGCCAGGTCAACTCCATGGAAGACCGCACCGGCGTCAAGGCTGTCAAGGCTCTGGTTCCGCTGTCCGAGATGTTCGGCTACGTTGGTGACCTGCGCTCCAAGACCCAGGGTCGCGCTAACTACACCATGATCTTCGACTCCTACGCTGAGGTTCCGTCCTCCGTGGCCGAGGAGATCATTGCAGCTCGTACCGGCGCTTAAATCACGCCGGTAGGGTGGGGCACTCAATCAGAGTTGACCCCATCCCTGCACGCACTGCACTGTCACTCTTTTAGAGAACGCAGTGCGAGGGTCTGCAGCTTTAGTAGATTCCCTCTAGCTTTGACTGTGCTGAGACATCGTCAGACTGTTGGCGTGTGTTAGCACAGGCAAGCTCTAGGGGGTAGCTGCTCGCAATTCATATCGTTGGCCGATTTTAGATCGCAGCTCAAATATCTAGCATTTATGCAGGTAAATGACGATGTGAGTTGCTGGCCGTTACCCACCCTTAACTAGGGGGTTGGTCTGGTTTGGAAAACTCCAGTATCCTGCCCTAGTATCGAGTAACTGGCACAGTGAAAGAATAGTGCTCTTTTGCGCGCGCACGTTCCGAAGTCGGAAGCGAACAGCTTCAAGGCTTCTGATGCTTGTGAAGGCGGATTGAGTGACCACAAAATTGTGGCTGCGAGAGTCGTGGCCACCTAGACCTCCAGGAGGACTAAAAGTGGCAAAGGCGAAGTTCGAGCGTACGAAGCCGCACGTCAACATCGGTACCATTGGTCACGTTGACCACGGTAAGACCACCACTACCGCCGCTATCACCAAGGTTCTGGCTGACAAGTTCCCGGACCTGAACGAGTCGTTCGCTTACGATGCCATCGATAAGGCACCGGAAGAGAAGGAACGTGGCATTACCATCAACGTTTCCCACGTTGAGTACCAGACGGAGAAGCGCCACTACGCTCACGTCGATGCCCCGGGCCACGCCGACTACATCAAGAACATGATTACCGGTGCTGCTCAGATGGACGGCGCAATCCTGGTTGTCGCTGCTACTGACGGCCCGATGCCGCAGACCCGCGAGCACGTTCTGCTGGCTCGCCAGGTTGGCGTTCCGTACATCCTCGTTGCACTGAACAAGTGCGACATGGTCGACGACGAAGAGATCATCGAGCTCGTCGAGATGGAGGTCCGCGAGCTGCTGGCTGAGCAGGACTACGACGAGGAAGCTCCGATCGTCCACATCTCCGCTCTGAAGGCTCTTGAGGGCGAAGAGAAGTGGGTCAACTCCATCCTCGAGCTGATGGAAGCTTGCGACGAGAACATCCCGGATCCGGTTCGCGAGACCGACAAGCCGTTCCTGATGCCGATTGAGGACATCTTCACCATTACCGGTCGCGGCACCGTTGCTACCGGTCGTGTTGAGCGCGGCGTTCTGAACGTTAACGACGAGGTCGAGATTCTGGGCATCAAGGAGAAGTCCCAGAAGACCACCGTTACCGGTATCGAGATGTTCCGCAAGCTGCTGGATTCCGCTGAGGCTGGCGACAACTGTGGTCTGCTGCTCCGCGGTACCAAGCGTGAGGACATCGAGCGCGGTCAGATCGTTGCTAAGCCGGGCGCTTACACCCCGCACACCGAGTTCGAGGGTTCCGTCTACATCCTGTCCAAGGATGAGGGCGGCCGTCACACCCCGTTCTTCGACAACTACCGTCCGCAGTTCTACTTCCGCACCACCGACGTCACCGGCGTCGTTTCCCTGCCGGAAGGTGTCGAGATGGTCATGCCGGGCGACAACGTTGACATGTCTGTCAAGCTGATCCAGCCGGTCGCAATGGACGAGGGCCTGCGCTTCGCTATCCGCGAGGGTGGCCGCACCGTCGGCGCTGGCCGCGTTACCAAGATCGTTAAGTAAGTCTTTTCCCCATAGGGGAAATGCTTTAACTTAAGTCTTAGAAGAATCCCGACTCCGCGTAAGCGGAAGTCGGGATTTTTTGTATCTGTACATAGCCGACACTAGACCGGGCGGGGCGGCGCAATAGCCGTCGTCAAGCAGACTGTGCCGTAATGGGTGTGATGTACGTTGCACTTTGGAATCGTGATTTTACATTCGTAGCCCGGACGTGCTTTAATACGGAGGTTGCTTTAACAAAGGCGTTCGCGCCAATTGTTGTATCAGGCCCAGCTGGGAACCAGTACGAAATTGGATTTAGCGCCTATGGTAAGGCGAGCATGACCACGTAGGGAAGTTTCTTCCCAATCGTGCCTCACGGAGAAAACGGGCGACACGCCCGACCGCGGGGGTCGGAGGTGGCATGGCAAATTAACAGCGGCAGTAGGCAAAATGAAGAGCCCCACGAGGGGGACTTGTTTTCCACTGGGATTTGAGTGCAAGGCGTTATTCGTCCGCTCGGGTCATGGCCATAAGTTAATTTGCCATGACGATCGAAGACGAAATCGCTTTGAAGTAATGCACAACCCAGTTTTGATTTCTGGCGCTGGCCATAGTTGCTGACGGCGTCGAGAAACATTGACAGGGTCGACGCCCCTTTAATTGGGGCGCGCCGACCGAGGAGAGGACAAGCGTGGCCGGACAGAAGATCCGCATCAGGCTCAAGGCCTACGACCACGAGGCTATCGACGCTTCTGCGCGAAAGATCGTGGAGACCGTTACCCGTACGGGTGCACGCGTCGTTGGCCCAGTGCCGTTGCCAACCGAAAAGAACGTTTACTGCGTTATCCGTTCGCCGCACAAGTACAAGGACTCGCGCGAGCACTTTGAGATGCGCACCCACAAGCGTCTGATCGACATTCTCGATCCAACGCCGAAGACAGTCGATGCACTTATGCGCATTGACCTTCCGGCAAGTGTCGATGTGAACATTCAGTGATCCTGGACTTTTGGTAGCGGAGACAAGATAAATGAGTGAAAACGAGATCAAGGGCATCCTGGGCACGAAGCTCGGTATGACTCAGATCTTCGACGAGGAGAACCGCGTTGTTCCGGTTACCGTCGTTGAGGCTGGGCCGTGCGTAGTGACTCAGGTGCGCACTAAGGAAACCGACGGCTACGACGCCGTCCAGATTGCATACGGCGAAATTGACCCGCGTAAGGTCAACAAGCCGGAGGCCGGCCACTTCAAGAAGGCCGGTGTGACCCCGCGTCGCCACAGCGTTGAGATTCGCACCCCGGACGCTTCCTCTTACGAGGTCGGCCAGTCCGTTGGTGTCGACATCTTCGGCGAAATTGAGTACGTCGACGTCACTGGTACCTCTAAGGGCCACGGCTTCGCCGGTGGTATGAAGCGCCACGGCTTTGCTGGCCAGGGTGCTGCTCACGGTAACCAGGCTGCTCACCGTCGTGTTGGTGGCATTGGCGCTTGCGCCACGCCAGGACGCGTCTTCAAGGGCAAGCGCATGGCAGGCCGCATGGGTAACGACCGGGTCACGACCCAGAACCTGAAGATCCAGAAGGTTGACGCTGACGCGAACCTGCTGCTCATCAAGGGCGCAGTTCCGGGTGCACGCGGCGGCCTCCTGGTTGTTAAGACTGCCACGAAGGGTGGTGCTCACGCATGACCAACCTCAAGCTAGACGTACACACCGCTGAAGGCGGCGTGAACGGTTCGGTTGAGCTTCCTGCTTCCGTGTTCGACGCGGAGGTGTCCATCGCCCTGATGCACCAGGTTGTTGTCGCACAGCGTGCAGCAGCTCGCCAGGGCACCCACAAGGTCAAGACCCGCGGTGAGGTTCGCGGCGGTGGCCGCAAGCCGTGGCGCCAGAAAGGTACCGGTCGCGCTCGTCAGGGTTCGATCCGTGCTCCGCACTGGACCGGCGGTGGCGTTGTCCACGGCCCGGTTCCGCGCGACTACAGCCAGCGCACCCCGAAGAAGATGATTGCAGCTGCTCTGCGCGGCGCACTCTCTGACCGTGCTCGCCACGACCGCATCCACGTTGTCGAGGAACTGGTCCCAGGCCAGACCCCGTCCACCAAGGCAGCTCGTACTTTCGTCGAGCGTCTGACTGAGCGCCGCAACGTGCTCGTCGTTCTGCCGCGCGAGGACGTCAACTCGTGGAAGTCGGTTCGTAACCTGCCAGGTGTCCACATCCTGTCTGAGGATCAACTGAACACCTACGACGTTCTGAAGGCCGATGACGTCATCTTCGCCGTTCAGGCACTCAATGACTTCATCACTCGCACCGCCGGTAAGGAGGAGAAGTAATGGCTACCATCGCAGATCCCCGCGACATCATTGTTGCACCGGTAGTGTCTGAGAAGTCCTACGGACTCATGGAGCAGGGCGTTTACACGTTCCTGGTCCACACCGACGCTAACAAGACCCAGATCAAGATCGCGGTCCAGGAGATTTTCGGTGCTAAGGTCGCTTCCGTCAACACCCTCAACCGTGAGGGCAAGCGCAAGCGTTCCCGCACCGGCTACGGCAAGCGCAAGAACACCAAGCGCGCCTACGTGACTCTCGCGGCCGGCAGCGATCCCATCGACATCTTCGGCGGTTCGGCAGCTTAGCCGCTAGCCGACGAGGAAGTTAAGGAAGAGCAAAAGTATGGCTATTCGTAAGTACAAGCCGACTACGCCGGGTCGCCGCCAGAGCTCCGTCTCCGAGTTCAGCGAGATTACTCGCTCGACTCCTGAGAAGTCTCTGCTGCGCCCGCTGTCGAAGACTGGTGGCCGTAACGTTCACGGTCACATCACCACTCGCCACAAGGGTGGCGGACACAAGCGCCAGTACCGTGTCATCGACTTCCGTCGTAATGACAAGGACGGCATTCCGGCAAAGGTCGCTCACATCGAGTACGACCCGAACCGTACCGCCAACATCGCACTGCTGCACTACGCAGACGGTGAGAAGCGCTACATCATCGCTCCGAAGAACCTGAAGCAGGGTGCCATCGTTGAGTCCGGCGCTAACGCCGACATCAAGGTTGGTAACAACCTGCCGCTGCGCAACATCCCGACCGGTTCCACTATTCACTGCGTGGAGCTCAAGCCGGGTGCTGGCGCACAGCTGGCACGTTCTGCTGGTGCTTCTATTCAGCTTCTCGGTAAGGAAGGCAAGTACGCAGTTCTGCGTATGCCGTCCTCTGAGATCCGTCGCGTCGACGCACGTTGCCGTGCAACCGTCGGTGAGGTCGGAAACCAGGATCAGATCAATATCCGTTGGGGCAAGGCCGGCCGTATGCGCTGGAAGGGCTGGCGCCCGACTGTCCGCGGTGTTGTCATGAACCCGGTCGACCACCCGCACGGTGGTGGTGAGGGTAAGACCTCCGGTGGTCGCCACCCGGTTTCCCCGTGGGGCCAGAAGGAAGGCCGCACCCGTAAGCCGAACCGTCCGAGCGACCAGCTGATCGTTCGTCGCCGTCGTACCAACAAGAATAAGAAGCGCTAAGGAGGGAACTGAGAATGCCACGCAGCCTTAAGAAGGGCCCGTTCGTCGATGAGCACCTCCTCGCGAAGGTCGATGCACAGAACGAGAAGGGCACCAAGCAGGTCATTAAGACCTGGTCTCGCCGCTCCACGATTCTCCCCGATTTCATCGGCCACACCTTCGCCGTTCACGACGGTCGCAAGCACGTGCCGGTGTTCGTGGATGACTCTATGGTCGGCCACAAGCTGGGCGAATTCGCCCCGACCAAGACCTTCAAGGGTCACGTCAAGGATGACAAGAAGGGACGTCGATAAGCCATGAGCAACGACATTACTTCTGCACGCGCAACTGCGCGCTTCGTCCGCGTTACTCCGATGAAGGCACGTCGCGTCCTGGACACCGTTCGCGGTAAGTCCGTCGACGAGGCACTGAACATCCTGGAGTACGCTCCGCAGGGTGCTGCTGATCCGGTTGCCAAGGTTGTTGCGTCTGCAGCTGCAAACGCTGAGAACAACTTCGGCCTGGACCGTCGTACTCTGGTCATCTCCGAGGCTTACGCCAACGAGGGACCGACCATGAAGCGCTTCCGCCCGCGTGCGCAGGGCCGTGCTTTCCACGTCCGCAAGCGCACCAGCCACATCACCGTGGTCGTCGAGAGCCAGAAGGAAGGTGACCGATAGTGGGACAGAAGATCCATCCACACGGTCTTCGCCTCGGTATTTCCAGCGACTGGAAGTCCCGCTGGTACGCCGACAAGCAGTACGCTGACTACCTGGCCGAGGACATCAAGATCCGCGATCTGCTGTCCACCGGTCTTGAGCGCGCCGGCATCTCCGATGTCGTTATCGAGCGCACCCGTGACCGCGTGCGTGTGGACATCCACACCGCACGCCCGGGCATTGTTATCGGTCGTCGTGGCTCCGAGGCTGACCGCATCCGCGGCCAGCTCGAGAAGCTCACCGGCAAGCAGGTTCAGCTGAACATCCTCGAGGTCAAGAACATTGACGCGGATGCGAAGCTGGTTGCTCAGTCCATCGCTGAGCAGCTCGCCAACCGTGTCGCTTTCCGTCGTGCAATGCGCAAGGCTATCCAGTCTGCAATGCGTCAGCCGCACGTCAAGGGCATCAAGGTTGTCTGCTCCGGTCGTCTCGGCGGTGCCGAGATGGGCCGCACCGAGCGCTACCACGAGGGTCGCGTTCCGCTGCACACCCTGCGTGCGGAGATCGACTACGGCACCCACGAGGCTCACACCACCTTCGGCCGCATTGGCGTCAAGGTGTGGATCTACAAGGGTGACGTGATCGGTGGCCGTCGCGAGTCCGAGATCAACGCCGGCAACGACCGCCAGCGTCGCGGCAACGACCGTCCGCGTCGTGGTGGCAAGCGTCGTCAGCGTGCATCTGAGAAGAAGGAGGGCTAATTCATGCTCATCCCGAAGCGCGTTAAGTTCCGTCGCCAGCACCGCCCGACCCGTTCTGGTATGTCCAAGGGCGGCAACAAGGTGACTTTCGGTGACTACGGTCTCCAGGCTCTCGAGCCGGCCTACATCACCAACCGTCAGATTGAGGCAGCGCGTATTGCTATCAACCGCCACGTCAAGCGTGGTGGTAAGGTCTGGATCCAGATTTTCCCGGACCGTCCGCTGACCCAGAAGCCACTGGGTGTTCGTATGGGTTCCGGTAAGGGCCCGGTCGAGAAGTGGGTTGCAAACGTCAAGCCGGGTCGCATCATGTTCGAGATGTCCTACCCGGACGAGGCAACTGCTGTCGAGGCACTGAAGCGCGCAGGCGCTAAGCTGCCGATTAAGACCCGAATCGTTCGGAAGGAGGATCAGTACTGATGTCGAACGGCATTCCCGCCCACGAGCTTCGCTCGCTGGATAACGATGACCTGGTTGCCAAGCTCAAGGAGTCTAAGGAGGAGCTGTTCAACCTCCGTTTCCAGAGCGCTACCGGTCAGCTGACCAACAACCGCCGTCTCCGCACTGTCCGCAAGGATATTGCTCGCATTTACACCGTTATGCGTGAGCGCGAGCTCGGCCTGTCTGCTGCACCAACCGATGGTGATGCAGCATGAGTGAGGAAAACATGAACACCACCGAGGCTGGCGCACGCAAGGTGCGCACCGGTTACGTCGTGTCCGACAAGATGCAGAAGACCATCGTCGTCGAGCTCGAGGACCGCAAGCAGCACGCCCTGTACGGCAAGATCATGCGCACGAACTCTAAGGTCAAGGCGCACGACGAGAACGAAGAGGCTGGCGTGGGCGACCGCGTCCGCATCGAAGAGTGCCGTCCGCTCTCCAAGGACAAGCACTACCGCCTGCTCGAGATCGTCGAGAAGGCTAAGTAAGACCCGATAGCTGAGCAATCAGCCAGGGCTTTACGACGAGAACCCCGCCGCGGGAAACACGCAAGTGTTTTCTGTGGCGGGGGTTTTGTTTTTGGCAAGCCATGTTTCTTCGTGTTTCTATTCCCCTCAGTGCAAGTTTGCTGGGTTTGTATCTCTGATAGCATTGGCGAGGATTTATGCTGTGTGAGGGGAGAAGTTCGGTGACTACTGACGTGACCAGGATTGATGATCGAGACCTGGAGTCCTCACTTCGCTCACACGACGTGGCGACATTGTCGCGGCTTTTAGCTGATATTGAGCCCAAGGCTGCCGCTCGAAAGATGCGCCGCCTCAGCCATGAGGACCGTGCGCTGTTCTACCGCACGCTACCGAAAGACACCGCGGTTGAGACCTTCGATGAGCTGGACTCCGCTCTGCAGGCGCACCTGATTGATAGCCTCCGCGATCCTGAAGTCACCGCAGTCTTTGCGGAGATGGAACCGGACGACCGAGCTGAGTTGCTCGATGAGTTACCAGCCTCGGTTGCTTCAAAACTGCTCGCCGATCTACCGGATGATGAGCGAGAGCTGACCAACATTGTTCTCGGTTACGCCGATGGTTCCATTGGGCGTCGAATGAGCCCGGAGCTGGTGTCGCTTCACGACGATATGACGGTGGGGGAGGCTCTGGAGACCGTCTACAAGCATCTGGATGATGCCGAATCCATCTACACCCTGCCGGTGTCGAACCGGAATCGCCGCCTGGTGGGCGTGGTCAGCCTTCGTGATTTGATGCGCGCCAGCAGTGATATCCATGTTGCGGCGATTTTGCGGAAGGCAGACTACGCAGAGGCCACCGAGTCTGAAGAGAAGGTGGCTCGCATGTGCGCTGATCGTAAGCGCCTAGCTCTGCCGATTGTCGACAGCGAGCAGCGTGTTATCGGTCTGCTCACGGTGGACGACGCACTCCGGATTCTGGAGGAGGCAGACTCCGAGGACCAAGCTCGTATTTCCGGTTCTGAGCCTCTGCGCTTGCCGTACCTTGCTACGCCAATCTTTGAGATTGTTCGCTCTCGTGTGGTCTGGTTGCTCGTGCTGGCAATCGGTGCGACATTGACTGTGCAAGTCCTGGAAACCTTCGAAGAGACGCTGTCTCAGATGGTGGTTCTTTCGGTGTTCGTGCCGCTGCTGATTGGTACAGGTGGCAATACCGGTAACCAGGCTGCAACTACGATTACGCGTGCGTTGGCGCTGGGGGATGTCCAACCCCGCGATATATTCAAAGTCATTCTCCGAGAGGTGAGGGTCGGCGCGTTCCTCGGTCTATTGCTTGGCACTCTCGGCCTGCTGCTAGCTGGCTTGGTTTACGGTTGGGACATCGGCCTAGTGATTGGCCTTACGCTGCTGGGTATTTGTACTCTCGCGGCAACCGTCGGTGGCATTATGCCGCTGATTGGTAAGAAGTTTGGCATTGACCCAGCAGTCTTCGCTAACCCGTTCATTACGACGCTTGTCGACGCCTCCGGTCTGATCATCTACTTCCTGATTGCTAAGTCGGTACTGGGGATTTAGACCCCACGGTGCGCAGCTGCACCGATACATAAAAAGTGTCCAGCTGCGCCATAATGGTGGCCATGAGCAATGGCACCCACAATCACCGCACTTGGAAAGAAATTATCGCTGCCGATCCGCAGCATTCCCGGCGCTACGCCAACCGGTGGCGGGGGTTCGTTCGCGAGGGCCGCGATATCGATGGTGAGGCGCGGCTGGTGGATGCGATGGCGCCACGCCACGCTCGAATTCTAGATGCCGGTTGTGGTCAAGGACGCGTGGGCGGTTACTTGGCGAAGGCTGGACACCAGGTCGTTGGTGTCGACGTCGACCCCTATCTCATCGATGAGGCAAAGCGCCAGTTCCCGGACGCGACGTGGTTGGTAGGGGACTTGGCGCAATTGCCCCACGTGCTTGACGACGGCCTAGAGAACACACCCCACGGTGACACGGCATCCGCCTTCGATGTCATCATTTGCCCCGGCAATGTCCTGACCTTCGTAGCGCCAGAAGACCGCACGAAGGTACTGCAGGTCTTCGCAGCGGCACTGAATCCGGAGGGCGGTCGTGCCATCATCGGCTTCGGTGCCGGCCGTGGATGGGACTTTGCGGATTTTGAAACCATTGCGCAGGAGGCGGGGCTCACCGTGATTCAGCGTTATTCGACGTGGGATCTTCGTCCGTTTGAGGATGAGTCTCAGTTCCTGGTTGCAGTGCTTGAACGGGGGTAGGGAGCTGTGATCGTCGTAAAGCGGTTGCGATTCCGTGCCGGACTGTCGTTATTCTTTTATGCGAATAACTGCAATTAACGGCACGCAGGGAAAGGCTTCGGCGGTGACGCTATACGAAACGCTGGATACGGCTGGTGACAAAAAACAGGAACTGATGACGCAGGACTACGGACGTTTTGCGGTTCGAGCGGTCCTGGCGGGCATGTATCTGACGTTGGGAACGGCCTTTGCAGCGGTAGCTGGCCAAGTGGCCGAAGGTATTGCTCCGGGCACTGGGGGACTGGTCTTTGCGTGCCTGTTCGGGCTTGGACTGTTCGCCATTGTGGTGCTCGGTGCAGAGCTGGCGACTGGCAGCATGATGTTTGTGTCCTGGTCCGCTGCACGCGGTCGCATGTCGTGGGGAGTGGCCCTTCGGATGGTGGCCGTCGCCACGTTCTACAACTTCATCGGTGCCGCGATTGTGGCGCTGGTGCTAAGCCAGAGCGCCAAACTCGGTGGGATTGATGACACACATCTGATTTCCACCTTGACCGAGGGGAAGCTGGCCAAGCCGTTCTTCGGTGCTTTCGTAGAGGCGATGGGCGCGAACTTCGTGGTCAATATGGCTGTTTTAGGCGCGCTACAAGCCAAGGAAATCATTTCAAAGTTCGCTGTGATTCTGCCGATTATTGCGGTGTTCGTTGGGCTCGGGCTTGAGCACGTGATTGCGAACTTCTCGCTGTTTTCCTTGGCCTTTTTCGCCGATCCGCGTCCTGCCGGCTTCGATGGCCTGCACATTACAGGCAACTGGGTGGCAGTGTGGTTGGGCAACTTCGTAGGCGGTGGCCTGGGAATTGGCGCGCTCTACGCCTGGTTGAACCAGACGAAGACCAGCTATGTTGATTAGCTTTTGAGCTTTGCCGGCGCCTATCCGACGGCCTATCTCAAAGGGCTATCCGACGGCCTGCCCGAAGAGCAGGCCGACGAAGTAGGACACAATCAAACCGAGCGCGCCACCGATGACCAGACGTAGCGCAGCCTTGCCGGAGTGCGTGGAGCTGAGCTTAGCGCTGATGTAGCCGGTCAAGGCCAACGTCACGATGGTGACAACGGTGACCGCAATCGCGCCGGAGGTGGGGCCGGTGAACACCAGGGCCGCAATCATCGGCAGGATGGCGCCGAGTAGGAACGACAGTGCCGAAGAACCAGCAGCCGCCCAGGGGTTGGTAAGTTCCTCGCCGTCAATGCCCAATTCCAGCTTTAGGTGAGCTGCCAGCGGATCATTTTGCGCGATGCCGTGGGCAGCATCTTCGGCGATATGTTTTGGGATGCCGTAGCCAGAGAGAATCCCCACGAGCTCATTATGCTCTTCATCTGGAAAGTCCTTGAGCTCGGCCTTTTCTTTGGCAATCAGCGCTCGCTCAGTATCGCGCTGGGTTGAAACCGAGACGTATTCACCCAGAGCCATCGAGATAGCACCAGCGATAACGGCCGCGGCACCAGCAGTCAGAATGGCTTCGCGAGAGGAACCTGCTGCAATCACGCTGAGCAAGATCAGAGCAGTGGAGACGATACCGTCGTTGGCTCCGAGGACACCAGCGCGAAGCCAGTTGAGCTTCGACGTCTCAGAAGACTTATGCGGTTCATGAGGATGCGCGTACGTGGTCATGGCAGGACCTTTCTCCCATGTCAGCCTCACGCCTACGGGTGGTACGAGGCCTCACCATCGATTTAATGCCGATTCGGGCACATTCTCAACCAGCGAAGTGAAACGAGGGCAGTCCTCTCGTATGTAGTTTTATGCCAGCTTATGTGGGTGTTTGCGGAGGCCGTCGCGCGTCAATGTCAATACCGCGATTAGCGCAATCAGCGCGCAGGTCAACATTGATATAGCCATTGATAAGGGCAGATTGGAACCAAGCCCCACCAACGGGGAAACTGTGGCGGCCGCGAGGAATTGTGTGAAGCCCATGAGACCGGAACCTGAGCCAATTCCGATATCTCGAACCTCCTCAATTCCGAGCGCCGTGGCATTGGCGAAAATTAGCGGCATCATCGGCACCGTAATGAACAGCAACAGCCAGGTAGTGAAGAAGGTAACCCCGACGATGGCATTAATAATCAGGCCTACCGACGTCACGAGCATGACCGTAAGAGCAACTAAAATGCCCTTGCGGGGATGAAGCCGGTTGATCATCTTGCCGTTGAGGATTGACACAAATGTCAACATCGCTGCATTGGATGCGAACACGAGAGAGAACTGAGTAGGGGTGAGCCCCAGCAGCTCCTGGAAGATAAAAGGTGACGCAGCGATATAGGAGAACATCACCGAGAAGCCACCAGCGAAAGCTAACAAGTAGCCGACAAATACGGGCCGCTGTAGCAGCCTGCCGATATTGGGCAGGAGATTGCGCAGAGAGCCTGTGGAGCGTCGCTCTGGCGGCAGAGTTTCCGGAACCATCAGAATCACAATCGCGACCATCGCGACGTTGATGGCTGCGAGAAACCAGAACACGCTGCGCCAGCCGAAGGCGGGGCCCAGAAAGCCACCCACAAGGGGAGCGATTGCCGGGGCGATGGAGGAAATGCCCATCAGCGTGGAGAAAGCTCTCGCTGATGCCTTGCCCGTCAAGAGGTCTGGGACTACAGCACGAGCCAGAACCACTGTGGAGCCACCAGCTAACCCCTGGAACAGGCGCATTGCAATAAGCGTGCCAATATTCGGTGCTATTGCACAGAGGATTGACGAGCCCAAGAACACCAAAGCCGCAATGAGAAGCAACTTTCTACGGCCCAAACTATCGGAGAGCGCGCCAATGACGAGCTGCCCTGCAGCCATGCCAATCATGAAGGTCGTCAGCGTGAGCTGAACCATTGACTCGGTCGTGGAGAACTCCTTGGCTATCTCCACGAAGGAGGCCAGGTATGTATCTGCGCCGAACGGGGCGGCGGCGGATAATAAGGCTAACCCAGCAATAAGCGATAGCGGCAGCGTCTGTGCTGGCTGTGTCTGAGCGCTCTCGGAATGTTGATTTGTCACTGTCTCAGTATAGGGTTGCCGCGGAATAGGGTTGCTGCGGAGGACATAAGCCATGTTGGGGCATGAAACTAAGGGATTTTGTTGTCCCGCACGAACGTGCCATAATACACAGGTTGCGCGAAGTGGCTGCGTGCTGCTCTCAACGGTCTATGGCCGTAGTTAGCACGAGGTCAAAGCGATATGGAAGCTGCCTCTAGCAGGTGCTTTCGTCGTAAAGCGTAAACACAAGACATAAAGACCGCGTGCGTTTAGGACGGAAATCTGACGCACAATGCAACCAGGTCAGGAGAAACGCAGTGATTCAGCAGGAATCCCGTCTGCGCGTTGCCGACAACACTGGTGCACGTGAAATTCTGTGCATCCGCGTTCTCGGTGGCTCGACCCGACGCTTCGCTGGCATTGGCGACACCATTGTCGCAACTGTCAAGGAAGCTACTCCGGGCGGCAACGTCAAGGCAGGCGAAATTGTTAAGGCAGTTATCGTCCGTGCGAAGAAGGAGACCCGTCGTCCGGATGGCTCCTACATCTCGTTCGACGAGAATGCAGCTGTCATCATCAAGGCCGACGGTGAGCCAAAGGGCACCCGTATTTTCGGCCCGGTCGCGCGTGAGCTGCGTGACAAGAAGTTCATGAAGATTGTCTCGCTCGCACCGGAGGTGATTTAAGTGAAGATCCGTAAGGGCGATACCGTGCTGGTTATCTCCGGTCCGGACAAGGGTGCTCAGGGTAAGGTCATCGAGGCCTACCCGAAGCGCGACAAGGTCCTGGTCGAGGGCGTTAACCGTATCAAGAAGCACGTTGCAAACTCCGCTGCGGAGCGCGGCGCTTCCTCGGGTGGCATTGTCACTCAGGAAGCTCCGATTCACGTGTCGAACGTCATGCTGGTCGACGAAGATGGTACCCCGACTCGCGTCGGTTACCGCTTCGATGAGGACGGCAAGAAGGTTCGCATCTCCCGCCGTACCGGGAAGGACATCTAAGCATGAGCGAAAATTACACCCCTCGTCTGAAGGCCCGTTACCGCGATGAGATTCGCGGCAAGATGCAGGAAGAGTTCTCCTACGAGAACGTCATGCAGATTCCGGGCGTCACCAAGGTCGTCGTCAACATGGGCGTCGGCGCTGCTGCTCAGGACAAGAAGCAGATCAACGGTGCTATCAACGACCTGACTCTGATCACCGGTCAGAAGCCGGAGACCCGTCGTGCTCGCAAGTCGATCGCTAACTTCAAGCTCCGTGAAGGCGATGCCATCGGCGCTCGCGTCACCCTGCGTGGCGACCGTATGTGGGAGTTCCTGGATCGTCTGCTGACCGTGGCTCTGCCGCGAATCCGCGACTTCCGCGGTCTGTCTGATCAGCAGTTCGATGGTCACGGTAACTACACCTTCGGCCTGTCTGAGCAGACCATGTTCTACGAGATCGACGTTGACAAGATCGACCGCCCGCGCGGTATGGACATCACCGTCGTGACCACCGCTACCAACAACGAGGAAGGCCGCGCGCTGCTGCGCGAGCTGGGCTTCCCGTTCAAGAAGTAGTTTTGCCTCTTCGGTAGCTTTTGCCTGAAGCCCCGGATGCCGCTTGGCCTCCGGGGCTTTTTGCTGCTCTGTTAACTGCTTATGTTCGTGGGGGAGTGAGGTCGCTGTGCGGGGCCTGCGTAAAAGTTACCAGTGTTGCTGGTGGGAAAGTTGACCCTTTTTGGGGGTTGGAAATTAGTAAAGCCACAAGGTTTCTCAGTTGAAAGTTAGGCGTTTGTGATGATTTCGTTGTAAACTGCCATTCGTCATAGTGACGGCCGCCAAAATGCATTGTGGTCGTTATCAATTTGGGCAAGGCTTAAGTGACTTCAGCTTCTGTGTGATTGAGCCAGTGGTTCTACACAGAGCGGTTCTTAAGTTAAAACGCAAAGGGATTAACTACATGAAGAACTTCTCCGTGGCCGTCCGCTCGGCTGCTATTGCAACTGTTGCGGCTCTGGGTCTGAGCTTGGGTGCAGGTGCTGCCAACGCACAGCCGGCACTGCCGGAAATGCCGAACATTCCGATTCCGGGTATCGGCGACACCGGCCCGAAGGGCGTCAAGCAAATCGTTACCTTCGGTGACTCCTTCACCGCTAATGCCGGTAAGGGCGGCCCGCGTGGCCTGGCGCCGGGACAGAACGCACTGGTCGCTAACTGCGCTACCGACATGGAAAACTGGCCGAAGATTGCAGCTTCGAAGCTGAACAAGTCCCTGGGTGACTGGTCCTGTAACGGTCTTGGCGGCTTCCCGGGTCAGCTCCTCGCATACCTGGAGGCTTCCATCCAGTACGGCGACATCGGAGAGGGCACCGAGAAGGTTGTCCTGATGTACGGCGGCATGGACTGGGTCCAGTGGGTTGACGTGGCAGGCGAGCTTGTCGCAAAGCCGGATCCCCAGGCTCCATCCGCGTTCAAGCAGACGCTGCGTCAGTTCACTGACCGCGTCCACCAGGTTGCCCCGGGCGCTCAGGTCGTCCTGGCGTCGTACCCTGAGTACGCCACTGATGATCAGCTGTGCCTGGTGAACACCTCGGACCAGACCTTCCCGATCCCGGCACCGGGTGCCAGCGAGATCCAGGGTGCATTCCGTGACAGCATTCGCTCCGCATCTCACCACGTAGGTGCCGGCTTCATTGACGTCTACGAGGCAACCCTCGGCCACGGTACCTGCAACCCGAACCCGGATGAGCGCTTCGTCGCCGGTTTCGCAGACCCGGTGATGGGTCCGATGACCAACCATCCGACGGTGGCTGGTGAAAAGGCAATGGGTAACATCATCGCCGACCAGCTCTACTAATTTCCTCTAGCCGGCGCCATGTCGGCTAGGAATTGAGTTCCACTGTTAATTGGTGGGGCTTCACGCCGCGAGCGGACTAACGTCCGTCTGCGGCGTTTTTGCATTTCGGCCTGTATTTGTTAGTATCACCAGGTCTGCCCTCTATAAGAGGTGCGGCAGTAAAAATGTAAGAACTTTGCTGTAGGCCCCTCGCCTCGCATCGTCTCTGGCGTCACCTGGGTGGCGAGCTGACTCGGCTATTGAACCGAGTTGGCGAACAGTAGCCCTTAAATCGCCGGAATCACGATATTGGAAATCGCTCCAACTTAAGCTTTTGCCGTGTGACAGTTGCTGTTTGCGCGGTCATCGGAGTTAGCCACGAGGTGGGAAGGAACCGCAGCGAGAAAGGAAGCGGTCACTAACCATGACCATGACTGACCCAATCGCCGACATGCTGTCGCGCGTGCGCAACGCTAACAACGCGTACCACGACTCTGTCTCGATGCCGTCGTCCAAGCTGAAGGCTAACATCGCCGAAATCCTCAAGTCTGAGGGTTACATTGCGGACTACGCAGTCGAGGATGCCAAGGTCGGCAAGACCCTGACCCTGAACCTGAAGTACGGTCCGTCCCGCGAGCGTTCGATCGCTGGCGTGCGTCGCGTCTCCAAGCCGGGTCTGCGTGTTTACGCAAAGTCCACTAACCTGCCGAAGGTCCTCGGCGGCCTGGGCGTGGCTATCATCTCCACGTCTCAGGGCCTGCTGACTGACCGTCAGGCTTACGAGAAGAAGGTTGGCGGGGAAGTCCTCGCTTACGTCTGGTAAAGGGGGAACTACACAATGTCTCGTATTGGTAAGAACCCTGTCGTTGTCCCGGCAAACGTTACTGCCCAGGTCAACGGCCAGGACGTTTCCGTCAAGGGCCCGAAGGGCGAGCTGTCTGTCTCTATCCCGGCTCCAATTACCGTTGAGCTGAAGGACAATGAGATTGTGGTCAACCGCCCGGATGACCACCGCAAGAGCCGCTCCCTGCACGGCCTGTCCCGTTCGCTGATTAACAATATGGTTGTCGGTGTGACCGAGGGCTACACCATCAAGATGGAAATCTTCGGTGTCGGTTACCGTGTCGCCAAGAAGGGCAAGGACCTCGAGTTCTCCCTGGGCTACTCGCACCCAGTCCTGATCGAAGCACCGGAAGGTATCACCTTCGACGTCGACGGCACCACCAAGCTGTCGATCACAGGTATTGATAAGCAGCAGGTCGGACAGCTCGCAGCTAACATCCGTCGTCTGCGTAAGGATGATCCTTACAAGGGCAAGGGCATTCGTTACGATGGCGAGCAGATCCGTCGCAAGATCGGAAAGACGGGTAAGTAATGAGCAACACCAACGAAAAGCGCCTCCCGGTAGGCAAGGACATCTCGACTCGTCGTCGTGTCGCCCGCGCCCGCCGTCACGCACGCTTGCGCAAGAACGTCCGCGGCACCTCCGAGGCACCGCGCCTCGTCGTGCACCGCTCTTCCCGCCACATCACCGCTCAGGTTATCGACGACTCCATCGGTCGTACCCTGGCAGCTGCTTCCACTCTGGACGCAGATCTCCGTGGCTTCGAGGGCGACAAGAAGGCCAAGAGCGCCAAGGTCGGCGAGTTGATTGCTGCTCGCGCTAAGGATGCTGGCATCGAGAAGGTCGTTTTCGACCGCGGTGGCTACCAGTACCACGGTCGCGTTGCTGCTCTGGCCGAGGCTGCCCGTGAAGGTGGTCTGAAGTTCTAATGCGCACTTACAAGTCCAACGGAAGGAATGCGTGATGTCGGAACGCGATAAGCGCGAAGGCGGACGTAACTCCGCTGACAACAAGAACAACAACCGTCGTGGTGGCCGCGGTAACGACCGTCGCCAGCAGGACGAGCGTTCGCAGTACATCGAGCGCGTAGTAACTATCAACCGAGTTTCCAAGGTCGTCAAGGGTGGTCGTCGCTTCAGCTTCACCGCTCTGGTCATCGTCGGTGACGGCGAGGGCATGGTCGGCGTCGGCTACGGCAAGGCCAAGGAAGTACCGGCAGCTATCCAGAAGGGTGCTGAAGAGGCTCGTAAGAACTTCTTCCGCGTCCCGATGATTGCTGGCACCATCACCCACCCGGTTCAGGGTGAGACCGCTGCTGGCATCGTGCTGCTGCGCCCGGCTGCTCCGGGTACCGGTCTGATTGCCGGCGGCGCTGTCCGCCCGGTTCTCGAGTGCGCCGGCGTTCAGGATGTTCTGTCCAAGTCGCTGGGTACCAACAACTCCATCAACGTTGTTCACGCAACCGTTGATGCTCTCAAGCAGCTGGTTCGCCCTGAAGAGGTCGCCGCACGTCGTGGCAAGTCCCTCGAAGAGGTCACCCCAGCACGTATGCTGCGCGCACGCGCAGGTCAGGGAGCGTGATTTCCATGGCACTGAAGATTACCCAGGTCCGTGGTACCGCTGGTACCAAGCAGAACCAGAAGGATTCGCTGCGCACCCTCGGCCTGAAGCGCATCAACGATTCCGCCGTTCGCCCGGATACTCCGGCTGTGCGCGGTCTCGTGAACGTTGTGCGTCACCTGGTCGAGGTTGAAGAAGTAGCGGGGGAGTAGGTAAACCATGAGCGAACCAATTAAGCTCCACGACTTGGCCCCGGCTCCGGGAGCTAAGAAGAAGAAGACTCGCGTCGGCCGTGGTGAGGCTTCCAAGGGTAAGACCGCTGGTCGCGGCACCAAGGGCACCAAGGCCCGCAAGCAGGTTTCGGCAGCATTCGAGGGTGGCCAGATGCCACTTCACATGCGTCTGCCGAAGTTGAAGGGCTTCAAGAACCCGGCGAAGGTCACCTTCCAGGTGGTCAACGTTTCGGATCTGGAGCGTCTGTTCCCGAACGGTGGCGACATCACCATCGCCGACCTGGTTGCAAAGGGCGCTGTCCGCGCTAACCAGCCGGTGAAGGTCCTCGGCGACGGCGACATTAACGTCTCCGTCAACGTCACCGCAACCAAGTTCTCGGGCTCCGCAAAGTCCAAGATCGAGGCTGCAGGCGGCTCTGTCACTGAGGCCTAAAGCATTTAAGCTTTAACAAAAGAGCTCTTAACCCAAGTGGTTAAGAGCTCTTTTTGTATTAAGAGGGAAGGGGGAGGGCAGCGCGAACCGCTGGTTTACAGCAGGCCGGTGTTGTGCAGAGCCCGCTCCAGTTGGTCGATGTCAGCGTCCGTATGGAGTGCGGTAATGGTCAATCGCAACATTGCCTCACCACGGGGAACCGTCGGATAGCGAATTGCAGGTATGAACACGCCTAGCTCCGCTAACTGTGCTGAGGTGTCCATCGCTACGGTCTCGTCCCCGACGGGCAGCGGGATGATTGCAGATGCGGGGTCTGACTGCGCGCCAACCAGGGAGCGGACGCGCGCAATATTACGTTGCAATCGCTTGACGACGTCCCCAACCTCCAACTGCTTCAACGCTGCGCGGATAGCTGCGACAGAACCAGCGTTCATGGACGTTGAGTACACGAAGCTACGGGCTTGATTGCGTAGTAGTTCGCCAACTGGTGCCGAGCAGAGAACGTATCCTCCTTCGACACCGAGAGCCTTGCTCGCGGTGCCGACCACAATGTCCGGGCGGATGCCCAGGTGCGCTGCAGTGCCACGACCTTGTTCTCCGATAACGCCGACGCCGTGGGCGTCGTCAAGCATCAGCCATGCGTTGCGACGGCGACAGGTGCGCTCGAGTGCCGGGCCGTCGATGACCTCGCCTGACATAGAGAACACGGAGTCGGAGATGACAAGTTTGTGGCGGGCGCTGGATGTTGCGAGGAGACGGTCGAGCGTCTGATAGTCAGCGTGCGGAAAGACCGTGACTTTAGCCCGGGCATTGCGGCATCCGTCAATGATGGAAGCATGGTTGGCGGCGTCGGAGAAGATTTCAACGTCGGCGGTGGCGATGGCTGCGATGGTTGAGTGGTTCGCCTGGTAGCCCGTCGCAAAGAGAACGGCATCGTCGAAACCGAAGAACTGCGCGAGTTCGCTTTCAAGTGCGCTGTGGATGCTAGTGCCGGTGGTCAGGCGAGACCCGCCGGACCCGGTGCCGAAATGCCCAATTGCCTCGGTGGCAGCTGAGACGAGTTCAGGGTGCGTGGACAGGCCGAGGTAGTCCGAAGAAGAAAACAATAGATAGTCGGCTCCGTCAATTCGGCTATGCGGTAGTTGTGCGGTTTCGAAAGTGCGCAGTGTGCGGGCAAGTCCTGCACCGGCCCAGGCCGTGTTTCTTTGGGCGGCGATTGCTGCGAGGTCGCTGCTGAGGCCGGTAGTGTCCGTCGAGAAACTGGCGTCAGCTGGGAGCTCGATATAGACCGGCGTGTTCTCCAGGTAATCGATCAACTCGGGGATATCGGTGCCGGGTTCAACGATGAAAATGCGAGTACCAAGAGTGCTGCCGTGGTCCTTGATATTGGGGATACGGTGGAAGATTCCGTCCAGTGCGAGATAGCCACGCGTGTAAAAGGGATCGTCGGAGAGGCAGATTTCTGCGACGATGCCCGGGGCGCTGTGAACCTTGGATGCGAGGATGAGCGCCTCGTGAAAATGGTCCTTGGCGCAGTCCTTGCTGGGGTGTGAGATGGCATCAAAAGTGGAAACCCGTACACCGCGGGCTGGGTTTGGGTCGAGCCGCTCACCGGAGGAGGCATCGATAAGAGCGGCGCCGCGAAGACCCGTGAGTGAATAGGCCATCTCGACGGCGATATCGGCGGCCTGTATACCTGCAGCATGTAGGCGTTGAGTAATGAGCTTGCGGGCGTCCCCAGGGCTGGAGTTCGACTCTAGAAAGGGCACTAACGCCGGCACGGTGCTGATGGTCGACTCTTCGATCTTGTCCACAGTGATGTGAATTGTGTCGGGACGACCCTTGTCGTGGTGAAGTGCACGGTTAGTCATAGCAGAAGCCAGCTGAGGTAGTTCGGTGGCCGGTGCAAGACGCTCAGCGCCAGAGATATGGCAGCCATCGGCGCTGGAGCGCATGCGAATGCTGTAGGTACTCACAGAGCAAAACTTTAACACTGTTCAAGTTTTGTTTGAGAAGGTTGGGTGGAGCACATGAGAGGGCGGGGGCTCAGAGGGGATGAGCGCTGGAATCGTCGTCAAGCGAAAAGAGGTGATTGACGGGGCGCTGTACTAACGGTGATATAGAGGCGTATTGCGACGATATGGAGAAACGCTGGTAGACTCACTACGTCAAATACTGTCAATTAAAGGTTTGAGGAATACGTCATCCGCGTTGCTTAACTAAAACGGAAGACTGCTGGCGGACAAGCGGGTAAGTCTTTCGGGAAAAGCGTGGGAGAAGCGGATTTCTTGACCTCGGGAGGATGCACGTGGCTTCCGGTCTCATTGCGGCGTTGCGCGATCCCGATTTGCGTAAGAAGATCTTCTTCACTCTGACGATGATCATTCTGTACCGAATCGGCTCGCAGATTCCAAGCCCTGGTATCGACTACCAGTTGGTCAACGCGCAGCTCGAGCAGATTTCGAAAGATCAGTCCAGCGTTTACTCGCTGATCAACCTGTTCTCAGGTGGCGCTCTGCTGCAGATGGCGATTTTCGGCATCGGCATTATGCCGTACATTACGGCCTCGATTATCGTCCAGCTGCTCACGGTGGTGATTCCACACTTCGAGCAGTTGAAGAAGGAAGGGCAGTCGGGTCAGACGAAGATGACCCAGTACACCCGCTACCTCACAGTAGCGTTGGCGTTGCTGCAGTCTGCGGGCATTGTGGCCATGGCAGACCGTGGCGCCCTGCTGGGTGGCTCGCAGTCGCTGCTGGTCAAGGATGCGGGTGTCTTTGACCTCGTGGTGATGGTCGTTGTGATGACCTCCGGTGCCGTGCTGGTCATGTGGATGGGTGAGCTCATCACGGACCGAGGTGTCGGCAACGGTATGTCGCTGCTGATTTTCTCCGGTATCGCCGCTGGTATGCCGGCACAGGGCGCGAACATTCTGCGCTCCACTACCGGTGTCGTGTTCGCCACCGTGATTGTTGCGGTGCTGATTCTCATCATCGGCGTTATTTTCATTGAGCAGGGACAGCGCCGTATTCCGGTGCAGTACGCAAAGCGCATGGTTGGTCGTCGCCAGTACGGCGGATCTTCCACCTACCTGCCGCTGAAGGTGAACCAGGCCGGTGTTATCCCGGTCATCTTCGCGTCCTCGCTGATTTACGTGCCGGTTCTGATTACCCAGATTGTTCAGTCCGGTCAGTCGAATCCGAACATGGACAACTGGTGGCAGCGCAATGTCATTCAGTACCTGCTGGCGCCGTCCAGTTGGCAGTACATTCTGCTGTTCTTCCTGATGATCATCTTCTTCTCCTTCTTCTACACCTCCGTGCAGTACGACCCGCACGAGCAGGCGGAGAACATGAAGAAGTACGGCGGATTCATTCCGGGCTTCCGCCCAGGGCGTCCGACTGCTGAATACCTGTCCTACGTCCTGATTCGCCTGCTGACTGTCGGCTCGCTGTACCTGGCGCTGATTGCTGTTCTGCCAAATGTCGCTCTTGATATGGGGCTTGGCGACGCGAACTCGGGTACAGGCGGTATGTTTGGAGGTACAGCCCTGCTGATTCTGGTCAGTGTTGCGCTGACGACGGTCAAGCAGGTTGAAAGCCAAATGATGCAACGTAACTACGAAGGGTTCTTGAAGTAATGCGACTCGTACTTGTAGGTCCTCCCGGTGCAGGTAAGGGCACTCAGGCAGCTATCCTCTCGGAGAAGCTCGGTGTCCCGCACATCTCCACCGGTGACCTGTTTCGCGCAAACATCGGTGAAGGCACTCCGCTCGGCATTGAGGCGAAGTCCTACATCGACGCCGGCAACCTTGTTCCGGACGACGTGACTGTGCGTATGGTCGAGTCCCGTCTGAACGAGGACGACGCTGCCAAGGGGTTCCTGTTGGATGGCTTCCCGCGCACTGTTGGTCAGGCAGAAGAGCTGAAGCGTCTGCTGTCCAACCTCGGTACTGAGCTGGATGCGGTCGTACAGTTCGACGTTTCTGAGGATGTCGTAGTCGAGCGCATGCTGGCCCGTGGTCGCGCAGACGACACTGAAGAGGTCATCCGCAACCGCATGCATGTGTACACCAATGAGACCGCTCCTTTGCTGGATTACTACTCGGAAAAGATCATCAAGATTGCCGCTGAGGGATCCGTTGAGGAGATTAACGAGCGCACGATGGCTGAGCTGGAGAAGCTGAACTAAGCTCCTGGCGTGCCGGTATTTGGTGCTCTGGCAACTTTGCGTTGGTCGGGCCGATGGGTTTGACCTGTAGTAGATGGTTATTGAAGCCGCCCTTTCGAACCGTTGAGGTTTGGAAGGGTGGTTTTTGTGTTGAGTGGGCTCGGGAAGGGGCCTAGTTGGCTTGAATGGTGTGGAGCTAAAAGGGAAAAGAAATACGAAAAAGAGTATTGACGTACCCGAATGGGTGTGCGATATTTGTATGCAGTAGGGGATAGTTAGGGAAGTAAAAGCGAAAGCGATTTCTAGGGGATTCGAGGGGAGGGGAATGATGCGACCTAATCAACCGCAAGGTCAGGAGCCGTCAAGGGGGCTGAATCAAGCACTGTCGGTGTCGCAGATATTAGACTTGATAACTCAATTCGAAGCTCTGTCTCGGTTAGTTGTGGAGAGCTTCGGTGATTTATCACCAGTTCATATGCGAGACGCCTATGCATTGATTGAGAGGGCTCGGAAGCGCCTAGCCATAGTTGACGCGGAGTACTTGGCGGCGCTTGCGCCGGAGATACCTTCATCGAATCACCGGAAAGTTGCCTGGCTGGCGGAAGAGTCTCATATTTCCCGTGCGGAGGCTCGTCAGCGAATTAGTTGTTTAGGGCGGCTCCGGAAGGAAGCGGAGCCTTTTTCGTCGAAAAGCGATGATGAAAGAATGCCTGCTCTGCGGGACAAGGTATCCGAAGGGGTCGTAGGGGCGGATGCGGTTCAAAAGATTGATAAAGCTGTCAAAGATCTCCCGAAGTCAGAACATGCGCGGGTGGCGCAGGCCTTGGATGAGCATGCCAGTGAGGTTGTGACACAGGTGCGTGTCGACGACTTGGGTGCGCTGTCACATCGACTGCGGGCGATGTTGGGATTGGATGACCCATATACGGATGAGGACAGACAGCGGCTGCGGGGAGTGAAGGTCGGGCCACAACGAGCCGACGGTATGAGTCGGTTGACGGGGCTGATTACGCCGCACTTCGCGGCGATGCTGAAGAGGTTGCAGGCTGACTACGGGCGGCCGGGTGGACTCTTGGAGGAAGGCGCTAAGGATGAGCGCGCTCCAGAGCAGCGGTTTCATGATGCACTTGAGGCTGCGGTCGATGCCGGTTTTGGGATAGGTGCGACCTTAAAGCCGGTGCGGGGCACCACGTCGGTTGTCACTGTCGCCCATATTTCGGATATCGCGAAAATAGCGGGCGTAAAGCTGCAAGGCGCGGATGGTTGGAAGCTGCCGGGGGCGGGGAAAGCAATCAGCGATGGTGGTGTGCGAATGTCAATCGCTGAGGCGATCGAGAAGGTTGTGGCCGGAAATTCATTCTTGCAGGTTTTGGGAGACAAGGGGCAGAGTCTGTTTCTTGGCCGAGCGCAGAGACTAGGGACGATGGCCCAGTACCTTGCGCTGTGCGGCGAGGAGGGCGGATCTTCCGCGCCGGGCAAAGCTACGCCACCGGCTATGTGCGATATGCATCATATTGAGTCCTGGGCGAGGGGCGGGGCAACGGACATTTCAAATCTGACATTTGTTGACCCCGGTACGCATCGAAAGATTGATGACAGTCGGTCGAATGACAAATCCTGGTGGACGTTGCGGCCGGATGAGTGTGAAGGGGAGCCTGTCGAAACGGAACGGGTGGTGTGGATTGAGCCAGGAAAAGACCGAAAGACGAATGATTCATCGGAAGGGGGCAACAGGAATTCGAATCAAGATTCAAACGCTTTTGATAACCCAGGACGTTGGTTGCGGCGAATACTTCGGCAAAAAGGGGCGAAGCGTAACCAAGGCGATAAGGATGACGCTGACCCCAACGGTGCGGGCGGGTGCGGTGCGGACGTGGATGACGAAGGGGGCGGGCGATAGTGAGGCGTAGGGGTAACGCTGGCGGGAGGTGAAGACTCTTCTGGGGGGCGAGTACAGCAGAAGCGCTCCGACCGTAGCGAAATCAGAGCGTTACGGCAGCGGAGCGGTGATGCTGAGTGAGTTCCCTGGATTGAACTGCAGGTTGGGGCTACTGGAAGTCCTGAATGATTTCGTCGATAAGGGGCTGTGCGGCCTCGGCATCAATATTCGCGAAAACAAACTCCTGGTAGATGCGGTTATCCTCGTCGATGACCATAACGAAAGGGGAGCCCTTGTTGACGCCGCTAAATGCGTGCTTGCCGGGTAGCTCGTATGGCACGTAGTTCTCGACGGACTCAGCCTTTTCATTAATCCGGCTGACAGTGGCCGGGTCCTCGGCCGTACTGAGCATCGCAGTGCCGCCGTCGCCAACAGCCATTACGCAGGTGAAGCCATGTACGCTCTCGCTGCCAAAAATGACGGGTTTAGAGTCATCCGACTCGACGCAGCTGCCAACCGCTTCCTTAACAGCATCAGGAGTGAAATTCTGGATTGACTCAGGCAGTGCAGAGGTGCCCATGAAACCCGCGGTGCTTCCAGGGGTCTCCGGCGATTCCGCAGCAGGGGAAGTGGAAGGGACAGTCGGCGCTGGCGCCGGTTCGGGGTTGCTTGAGCATGCGCCAATCAGGAAAAGCGAGCTGGCAGCAATAACAACGCCAGCAATCTGCGTGGACTTCAACAGTGAATGCATGCCAGTTATCGTAAGGCAGCTCATCTTTGGGAGTAAACTGCGCGAAAATTGAAGCAAGTCGATTGCGGATCAACTGTCACCAATGAACTTCCATAAAAGTTCCCATGCAACGTCATGCAGAAATACATGAAGCAGAGTGCTGGCTGGGGTAGCGGTGCCTTCGTAGGCGGTGGGATGCGGCTAGCCGGTGGTTCCCTTCTGAGTCAGAGTAGACTCAACCAACGTGATGAGTTTTCGACGCCGCCGCAAAGTAGTTCCCGCCCGCACTGAGGGAGAGTTGGATGCGATGCAAGCGGCCGGCGAGATCGTCGGTCGTGCATTGCTAGCCTGCCGAGATGCCGCTAAGCCAGGGGTGACCACGGCGGATCTCAATGAGATTGCGCATCAGGTCATTACCGATGCGGGTGCAACGCCATCTTTCCTTGGTTATGAAGGTTTCCCGGCATCTATCTGTGCATCCGTGAATGAAGTTATCGTCCATGGCATTCCGTCCTCGGCCACAGTTCTATCCGAAGGTGACCTGGTCTCGATTGACTGTGGCGCAATTTTGGACGGTTGGCACGGCGATTCGGCACTGACTTTCGGTGTCGGAAAGCTGAGTGAGGATGTCGAAAAACTAAACATCGCGACGTCGGAGGTCCTCGCCGAAGGTATTAAGGCCATGGTGCCGGGTGCTCGCCTCACCGATATTTCATATGCGCTTGAAACGGCCACCCGTGAGGCTGAACTGCGCCACGATATTGAACTCGGCATCGTCGATGGCTACGGCGGGCACGGCATCGGGCGCGAGATGCACATGGATCCCTTCCTCCCCAACGAAGGCAAAGCAGGCAAGGGCCCCCGCATCGTCGAAGGCTCCGTGTTGGCCATCGAACCGATGCTCATTCTCGGCGGCGAGTGGGGTAGTGATGAGCTTGACGACGGCTGGACGGTCGTCAGCGCCGATAGAATGCCGGCCTCCCATTGGGAGCACACAGTTGCCGCCACGGCGGACGGCCCCCGTATTTTGACTCCTCGATATGAATAACCTGTGCGTGAGGAGCCACGCGAAAGGTTAGAATGTTGCCACTTGAGACGCGATGGCCTCTGTCCCCGTGGGGTGAATCCGCCTGCCGTCGCTTGCAGGCGGCCCCAGAGTGGTCGTATTTGGTAAAAAACGCAGGTCGCGTGTAAAGTTGGGCGATGGTGTGGGCGCAGTTTCGCTGCAGTGATGATTATCCCTGCGCGCAACTGCTAAAACACCAGGCAGAGTAGAGATTTCCCAACTGGTGCCGGGATTGTCCCGGGTATCCGCCAGAGAGACGTGGAGGACATGGCTAAAAAGGAAGGCGCAATTGAGGTTGAGGGTCGCGTCGTCGAGCCCTTGCCGAACGCGATGTTCCGAGTGGAGCTGGACAACGGGCACAAGGTGCTCGCCCATATCAGTGGCAAGATGCGCCAGCACTACATCCGTATTCTCCCGGAAGACCGAGTCGTAGTGGAGCTTTCTCCGTACGATCTCGAGCGTGGGCGAATCGTCTACCGCTACAAGTAAATCGACCTGACCACTGTTGGTAGTGGTTATGGGCTTATTTACTAACTAGACAGAAACTCCACCGTCCTAGCTGCTTCTGGTGACGGCCGCGTGATGTTGAGACCTGGTGTCTCAGCAGTTCGGCGCGGCGGTTCTTTATGAAAGCTTTTCCACAGAAGTAAGCGAGAATACCTCCGGCAACGGTGGCTGGAGCCTTTCTATAACACTTGCGCGACTCGGCGTCCGACCGAGTAAGCCGGGTCTGGGAAGGATGGCAGTGGAGTAAACCACCGCATCAACCGGAAGGAAATTGCCGTATGGCACGCCTTGCTGGAGTTGACCTGCCACGCAACAAGCGTATGGAGGTCGCTCTTACCTACATCTATGGCATCGGCCCCGCCCGTGCCAATGAGCTGCTGGAGAAGACCGGCATCTCTCCGGATCTGCGCACCGACGCTCTCACCGATGAGCAGGTTGCTGCGCTGCGTGACGTGATTGAAGCTACCTGGAAGGTCGAGGGTGACCTCCGCCGCCAGGTTCAGGCTGATATCCGCCGCAAGATTGAGATTGGTTCCTACCAGGGTCTGCGCCACCGTCGTGGCCTGCCAGTCCGTGGTCAGCGCACCAAGACCAACGCTCGTACGCGTAAGGGTCCGAAGAAGACGATCGCCGGAAAGAAGAAGTAAAACATGGCAGCTCCGAAGTCCGCACGCGGCCGTCGTACCGGCCGTCGCGTTGTAAAGAAGAACGTGGCTCAGGGCCACGCATACATCAAGTCCACCTTCAACAACACCATCGTGTCCATCACGGACCCGAAGGGCGCTGTTATCTCGTGGGCCTCCTCTGGTCACGTCGGTTTCAAGGGCTCTCGTAAGTCCACTCCGTTCGCTGCTCAGATGGCCGCCGAGAACGCTGCTCGTAAGGCCATGGAGCACGGTATGAAGAAGGTTGACGTTTTCGTTAAGGGTCCGGGTTCGGGCCGCGAAACCGCCATCCGTTCCCTCCAGGCCGCTGGCCTTGAGGTGTCCTCGATCTCGGATGTGACCCCTCAGCCGCACAACGGCTGCCGTCCGCCGAAGCGTCGTCGCGTCTAGGAATAGGGTAAGGAGAGAACAGAAATGGCCCGTTATACCGGTCCCGCAACCCGTAAGTCCCGTCGTCTCCGCGTCGACCTCGTCGGTGGCGACATGAACTTTGAGCGTCGTCCCTACCCTCCGGGGCAGGCTGGCCGCGCTCGTATCAAGGAGTCGGAGTACCTGCTCCAGCTCCAGGAGAAGCAGAAGGCACGTTTCACCTACGGCGTGATGGAGAAGCAGTTCCGTCGCTACTACGCCGAGGCTCACCGTCGTCCGGGCAAGACTGGCGATAACCTCGTCGTCCTGCTGGAGTCGCGTCTCGACAACGTTGTCTACCGCGCTGGTCTGGCTCGTACCCGTCGCCAGGCTCGTCAGCTGGTTTCCCACGGCCACTTCACCGTTAACGGTAAGAAGATTAACGTGCCGTCCTTCCAGGTAAGCCAGTACGACATCATCGACGTGCGCCCGAAGTCGCAGAAGATGATTTGGTTCGAAGAGGCACAGGAGAACCTGGTCGACGCTGTCGTCCCGGCATGGCTTCAGGTTGTTCCTGAGTCCCTGCGCATCCTCGTGCACCAGACCCCGGAACGCGCACAGATCGACATTCCGCTTCAGGAACAGCTGATCGTCGAGTTCTACTCGAAGTAATAACCAACTTCGCTTGCATCCATTCATTCCCTATGGCGTCATATAGCGGTCGCCACCTGGAGGATTTTCGAAAATGCTCATTTCCCAGCGCCCAACGCTGACTGAGGACTACATTGATTCCTCTCGCTCCCGGTTCGTTATCGAGCCGCTGGAGCCGGGTTTCGGTTACACCCTCGGTAACTCCCTTCGTCGTACGTTGCTGTCGTCCATTCCGGGCGCTGCAGTCACCAGCATCCGCATTGACGGTGTGCTGCACGAGTTCACCACTATCCCGGGCGTGAAGGAAGATGTCTCCGACATCATCCTGAACATCAAGGGTCTGGTGCTCTCGAGCGAGTTCGATGAGCCGGCTACCGTTTACCTGCGTCGCGAAGGTGCAGGCGCGGTGACCGCTGCAGACATTGAGTGCCCAGCAGGTGTGGAGATTCATAACCCGGATCACCACATTGCTACTCTCAATGATTCCGGTCGCTTGGATATTGAGATGATCGTTGAGCGTGGTCGTGGCTACGTGCCGGCGACCCCGAACTCCGGTGGCGAAATCGGCCGCATTCCGATGGACCAGATTTACTCGCCAGTTCTGAAGGTCAGCTACAAGGTGGAGGCTACTCGTGTTGAGCAGCGCACCGACTTCGACAAGCTGATCATCGATGTCGAGACCAAGAACTCGATCACCGCCCGCGACGCAATGGCGTCGGCAGGCAAGACTCTGGTTGAGCTGTTCGGTCTGGCACGTGAGCTGAACGAGGCTGCTGAGGGCATCGAGATTGGCCCGAGCCCGCGCGAGGCTGAGGATGTCGCTGCGTACCAGACTCCGATTGAGGATCTGGACTTCTCTATGCGCTCCTACAACTGCCTCAAGCGTGAGGAGATCCACACTGTCGGTGAGCTCGCTGCTCGTACCGAGTCGGATCTGCTGGATATCCGCAACTTCGGTGACAAGTCCATCAATGAGGTCAAGGAGAAGCTCGCTGAGCTTGGCCTCGCTCTGAAGGATTCCCCGAACAACTTCGACCCGGCTGCTGTCGCTGATTTGGACGCTGCCTCGGGCGATGACGCTGACTGGACTGATGGCGCAAGCGCTGGCTACGACGAGTAGTTCACCGACGCGACTTCATTAAAACGAGGAGATACCTATGCCTACCCCTAAGCAGGGTTCCCGTCTCGGCGGCTCCGCTTCGCACCAGAAGAAGATTCTGGCCAACCTCGCGAAGCAGCTCATCGAGCACGGCAAAATTAAGACCACCGACACCAAGGCCAAGCTGCTGCGTCCGTACGTTGAGAAGCTGATCACCAAGGCAAAGCGCGGCACTCTCGCAGATCGCCGCAACGTTGCAAAGCTGCTTAACGACAACTACGCAGTTAAGAAGCTGTTCGACGAGATCGGTCCGCAGTTCGCTGATCGCGACGGCGGCTACACCCGCATCATCAAGCTGGGTAACCGCAAGGGCGACAATGCCCCGATTTCTCTGATCGCTCTGGTTGAGGAAGAGACCGCAACTGCTGAGGCAACTCGCGCAACTCGCGCCGCTGCTTCCAAGCAGGCTGAAGAGGCAAAGGCCGAAGAGGCTGAGGCTACTGAGGCTGAGGCTGCAGAGGAGGAGTAATTCCCCTCGCCGACGGCTTCTGGCCTTCACAGCTTTGAACCCCCGTTGAGCAGTTCATATCTGAACGCTCTCCCGGGGGTTCTTTGTGCTTAACGACGGTGCATAGCGCCCGTCCCCAGTTCTGCCTCCGGTTACACCGACGGATTACGCACCAACATTGAGAGCTATACGGAGACCCTGCGGTGGAAACTGCTGATTCTCTAATCCGGGGTCCCGGCTACAATCTGTTAACCGTGACATCACTTACTCCAACGACTCCGGATGCCCCGTGCGATTCTCCCGATCGTGCCGCTATGGGGAGCACCGACTCCGACCTGGTTCGGTTGCGTTTTGACATTGCTTATGACGGGACAGATTTCCACGGTTGGGCTGCTCAGCGCGATAAGCCCACGGGAGAACCGGTGCGGACTGTGCAGGCGACGTTGGAATCCACTCTGGAGAAGGTGTTGCGCACTCCAGTGCAACTGACTGTGGCCGGTCGTACAGATGCTGGTGTCCATGCCTCCGGGCAGGTGGCTCACGCAGATGTTCCTGTCTCCTGTTTAGACACACGTTCTATCGCAGGGGATCCGGGTAATTTGGTTCGTCGTGTAGCGCGACTATTGCCCGCGGACGTGACGCTTAGGGGCACCTCGTTTGCGCCCCCGGGTTTCGATGCCCGTTTTTCCGCGTTACGTCGGCACTATGTCTACCGTGTCACTAGTTGCGTCAGTGGCCCGCTTCCTACCCGTGCTCGCGATACGGCCCACTGGCGGCGGTCAGTGGACATCAACCGCATGCAGGTGGCGGCTGATGCCCTACTGGGGCTCAATGACTTTGCCGCTTTTTGCCGACACAAGCCGCATGCGACGACCACTAGAGATTTACAGCAGTTCCAGTGGTTCGACGTATCTACGCGGGAAGAACCAGAGCTGTACGAGGCCCATGTGACTGCCGACGCGTTCTGCTGGTCTATGGTGCGCTCACTGGTTGGGGCCTGCCTTAGTGTCGGTGAGGGGCGACGTGCGGTTGGATTCACTGAACAGTTGTTGAGTGAAGGGAAGCGTTCCCCGTTGGTCCCGGTGGCAGAGGCGCGTGGGCTCAGCCTGGTAGGTGTTGATTACCCCGGCGATGCTGATTTGGCGGCCAGGGCGGAGCAGACCCGCGAGCGTCGTGATGCCCGGACAGATGGGGACGAGGCTTAAATGTACAAGCTCTCGGTAATATTCCCTGAAGAAAGTGACCGTAGGAGGAGTGTTCGGTAGTGGTGTGGGCAATTGTTAGCTTGGTTGCGCTGCTCGTAATCCCCGGCGCTGTTGTAGTGAGAGCCAGCGGCGTTCGTACTCCGTGGGCGCTGGCCCTCGGTCCTGCGGTGACGTTTGGTATCGCAGGTACCGCAGGGTGGGCGCTCGGCGCTATCGAAGTGCGCTTCACCTTGGTCAGTGCGTCTATCTGCTGGGCCGTGACACTACTTCTCGCGCTTTGCTGGAGTGGCGGCAGCGCTTTGATTCGGCGGCGGCGCGGTAGTGTCGATCGCTCAGTGTCGGCCGAGACGCAGCCGCCCGCCGCAAGTCGATGGCGCGAGTTGGGCTATGGGCTAATCGCAAGTATCGGAGTCATCATCGCAGCGGCGGTTCTCACGTGGACCGCTATCGGCCGCATCGCTTCAATGTCCGAGGGGATGGCGACCATCCAGCAAGGCTGGGACACACTCTGGCATGCAAGTGTGCTCCGTTCGATTACGGAAGACGGCATGGCCTCGGCCACTAGAATGGGCGAGATTCAGAATGTGGAAACTCAGGCGGTGTCCTACTATCCCGCCGCATGGCATGCGTTCGGTGCGCTTTGGATATTGATTGTCCGTCTACCAATCACCGAGGCGGTCAATTACCTCGGCATTATCATTCCGGCCGTGACCATACCCACGGCGGCTGCGGCGCTGACCTGGCGAATTATTGATCGCCGAAAGCTGTCCACCGCCGTTGCTGCGGGGGTTGCGGCGCTTGTTTCCGCAGCGCTTCCGGTATTGATGCCCGTCGGGGTCTTCGTGGGGGCCTGGCCGTACCAGGTCTCGATTGCGCTAGCGATTACCGTTTTTGCCTTTGTTACGTCGCTCCCACACGCACCTCAGCGCATCTTGAGCGCTGCGCTTTCGATAATCGGTATCGGAGAGCTCCATCCGGCATCGGTGCCTACAGTCGTTATGCTCGGTGCAATTTGGTGGTTGTGCTACCGCCTGCCGCGTCCCGCGCATCCTGAACTGGGTGCGGTTCGCGCCAAGCTTTACGACGTCGCGGTGATTGCAGCCGCCTTTGTGCCAGCAGTGGCAGTACTACTGCCGCAGTGGCTTACGGGAACTTCTCAGACCGAGGATGTGCGCGCGGTTAGCGCTGAAGTAGACGACCTCGATCGTTTCGATGCGTGGTATCGAGGCGCCACAATGCTGACCCGCCACACTGAGGAATTCCGGCCGTTCTGGCCAATCATCATCCTCGGTTTCATCGGGATGGCGTTTTTGGTTTTCGCGGATACTTCGCGCCGACGGGTGTGGGTAGTACCGGCCTGGTTTGTTTCGGTGTTGATGACGACCCACGCGCTCAATCATTTTGGTGGCGTGCCGGGCGATATTCTCGCGCTGTATACGGATCTTCACTATTCGACGCCTCACCGGTTGGTGATGGTCACCGCGTACCTGTATTCCGCGCTTGCGGGTATCGCCGTTGCGTGGGGCTGCGCGTGGGCGGCTCGAATTAGTGAGTCAAAAGTGCCATCGACGGGGCGGGTTCTGGGGTTGAGCTTAGCGACGGTGAGCTCTGCTGTACTTGTGGTCTATGGAGTGGCGTCTAATGCTAGCGCTGCGGATTTCGCCTACAAGAGCCCTAGGGAATGGCAAATCATTTCCAAGGCTGACTTAAAGGCATTTGATTGGTTGGCCGAGCAGCCGGAGGCACATAAGTACCGCACGCTTACGAATCCGCCGGAGGGGTCCAGCTGGATGTACGCTCGCAATGATCTGCCGGTAGTGTTCCCGCACTATGATTGGCCAGTGGCGAATAAGTGGACTGCTACCTCAATGCTGTATTGGCACGCTGATTACCTCGGTTTTCCAGACCTCGATCGGCCGGATGGGGTGAACGATGTCGATCGCTCAGCCCGAAAGCTGAACGTGGGATTCATCTATTTGTCACCCCCGGGTATTTGGGATTCCAAGGAGGATTTAGAGTTTCCTGGTGAAGGGCTCTGGGTAGCTCCAGGGGTAACCCCTGTTTATCGAGATAGGGAAGTAACTATCTTCGCCTTCAATGATGTGATTACGCCAGAACGCATCGACGAGATGCGAGCTAGTTCTCCGGAAGTAATTCCTCCCTCGGCTACTAGGGGATGGAGCGATGGTCGGGTAGGTTAGGACACCATGCGGATGAATAAATTTATGGCAACGATCGCAGCCGGTGTGATGATGACTTTCGCGCTGGCCGGATGTGGAGACGACGAGCCGGCTAAGCCGGAAGTCTCGAATCGCTCCGTCAGTTCTTCCGCAAAGACTAAATCCTCGACTCCGCCGAAACCGACTGAGGAGTCGACGACACCGACAGAATCAGAGACGCCGACGGAAACTCCTGCAATCACCCAGGTCAATGATGCGGATTACACCCCGGCGGACGGCCCAAATACTCGACTCTTTCAGTTGGAGGATGGCACGACACGTTGTTTCCTCAACGATTTGAGCGGTGACGCCTACTTGGCCTGTCAGGTGAATCTTGCCAATCCTCCGATGGTCGATGACGGCACGGGGAACGAGGTTCCCGCCAATGCTGTGTCCTGGAACCCGGGGGGAGTTACTTACGAGGTCCTTACGTTCCCGCCGGCGGGTGAGATGAAGACGCTGCCAGCGAATTCTCAGTTGAGCGCATTCGGTTACAACTGCGCGGCCTATGGCCCGTCTACTCTGGAGTGCTCGGGACCAGCGGGCGCTGCCACTATCGACAATGGCAATGTCACTGGTGCACAGATGCCGAAGGAGGATGTGCCTCCTGCAGCAGGCGGTCAGCCGGGTGGCCAAGAAAATGGCGCTCCGAATGACCCGGCGCAGCAGGGGGAGCCTGACGGCTCCCAGGCGCCGGGCGGTCTGCCAGATTTGGGTGCGTTGATTCCGGGACTAAACCGCTAGTTGCCCGCATAGCTAGTGGCTGCAATTCATCGGTAGTGCGGGCGGTAGATAGCGTCCAGGTGAATTCGCCCATCGCCAGTCGAGGGCACGAAGCTGGCATTTCCGCTGCTGCTGCCGTGGGCGAACCTGTACGACTGACCTCGATGATTCTCGCGATTCCAGTACACAGGTCGGGCTCATACTCTTCGACAACAACCACATCGACGGTGTCGTCTCCAGCTCGAGCGAGAAGTACTGCGCCCAGATCAAGGGCCACAGTATAGAAATGTGGACGGGACGTGCGAATCCCGACTCGATAGCCGAGCGAGAGCATTCCGATGAGCAGCTCACAAATGTCCTGATTGCCGCAGTCGACCTCCAATCGGGGGACGTTCGCGGGACACATTGTGATGGTTTGTCCACTGCTCCCGGCTCCTATGACCTGCGCCGGACCATTAGTGATAGCGATGTCACGTTGTCGGCTTAACCACAGGTGCGGTTTGCGTCCCAACGCCGCCACATGATGAGAGCGTCCAGTGCGGCGCAGCTGCACGATCTCCGCAGAGCTCTCAGTCAGAGCACATTCCGGTGCCGTCAATCGCCGTGCGCGAATACCAAGGGTTCCCAGCCGGTGGATGAGGAAGCGTAGGGCTTGGTCAGCGGAGGCTTCCACCGGAAGAGTTGCCACCAGATGTGTCCAGGGTTCAGGGGCTGTGCCGGAGCGCTCGGCTGCTCGGAAGTAGCGGTGCGCATGCTCTCCGCGGACTTCCGGCGCAATGTGATAAAAGCACAGCGCATCCAGGGTCACTGGGCTGTCGTCGGCAAGCGAGACGATATCCGCAGCGCTTAGCTGGCTTCGCAGGCCTGGTGTGAGACGTAGTCCGATGAGTTGTCCTGGTTCGGTGCGTCGCAGGCGGTCACGAAGGCTGCGGCCGCGCACAGGGACATGCGCGCCTGCAGTGATGGTTATTGCTGTAATGAGTAGCCACAATGACAATGGCATGTGAAAATCCCCCCAATATGTTCCCCACTAAAATTCCCCTGGTCGCACAGTAGCGCGGCCTGGCTTACTCTGCAGGGTAGAGATTATTTGGGGGAATAGTTTTGGGGGGAAACTCATGCCACGTACGCCGACTACGCCTAGCCAGGTCAGCGGTCATCGATTCTTGATTCGTCGGATTGAGCACGCGCTTGTGCGTGCGGATTCGCGAATGCTGCACGATCCTCTGCGCACGCGTACGCGAGCACTGTTTATCGGCTGTGCGCTGGTGGTTTTACTGGCCGCCGGCACTGCGGTGCTGTCGTTGGTGCGGCCGCAGGGCGGTTCGAGCTCCAATGAGCAGCTGATTGTCGTATCGGGGTCGGAGGGCCTGCATGTACGTGTCAATGGTCGATTGCATCCAGTCGCGAATCTCGCATCGGCGCGGTTAATTTTGGGCAATCCTGCTGAGCCGAAGCGGGTGCGCAGTAGCGAGTTGGACAAAGAGGACATCAGTTTTGCTGTCGGGATTGAGGGCGCACCAGCAGTTCCGGCCGCGCCGGCAGGCTCTGGTGCCTCGGGAGCTGCCAAGAGGGGCAGTGCAGGTGCGCCGGAGTTGGCACTGTCTTTATGCGAGCGGACGGTGCAAGACCTCGGGCAACCGTGGATTGTTGCAGAGTCACTTGCGCGTCTTGAGGAAGTACGTGGGGAACCGCAGCAGCTTACCCGGACCCACTCGGACAGTGCCGTTGTTGCCGATGGCCAAAACCTCTGGCTGATTACGCAGGGCTACCGCTCGCGGTTGGATATCAACCACCCGGAGCACGCCGCTGTTTCTCGAGCGCTGGGGTTGGAGCGCTCCGCAGTCCGGCCTGTCACCCCTGCATTGCTCAGAACGATTCCGGAGGTTCCGATTCTGGCCGCGCCAGCAATCCCGAACCGCGGCGCACCCACGCACTTCGCCGCTCCATTCGACACAGTCGGCAATGTGGTCGAGATCGGGCAGCGGCGCGTTATCGTGCTTGACGACGGTGCCGCGATTCTCTCCCCGGTGCTAGGAGAGCTATTAGCTGCGCATAGTCCAGTTCTGCAGGCCAGTGAGGGGCAGCTGGCGGCAGTTCCCGTTGCGAATGCGCCAGTAGTCCCGGGACTACCTGAAAAGCCGTTGACGTTTGCCGATGCTGATGGCTGGCTGTGTACCGGCCGGATAGCAGGACGGCCGCAAGCTCTCGTGCAGTGGTCGCAGCATGCTCCGGAGGGGCGGCACGTGGATTACCCGCATGCCGACGGTTCGGGTGTGGCCGTCGACGGTTTCGTGGATGGTCGCAGCCGTGAGCGCAGCTCGATCGCAGTAAGCGTAAATGGGGCTGTACACGTCATTTCGCCAGAGGGGATGCGCTTTGCTGTGCACGATCGCACGACGTTGGCTGCCCTCGGGTTTAATGCATCAACCAATGCCGATAGCGGTGGCACGCGACCAGTGGACTGGGAAGTGCTGGCCGCGCTGCGTGGAGGCCCTGAGCTGAGTAAGCAGGCGGCGCTAGGGCCGCTGTCTGGGACGCGAGAGCAGCCAGGCACCTAGGCCCAGCGCGCATATCAGGAGCAAACCAGTCGCCCGGAGCGGTGCATTGCGCTCCTGCGAAGAAAGCAGATCCGGCGGAGCCGGTGCGGCAGCGGGGTTGGCTGCGTGCTGCGCAGCGGTGTCTACGGTGGTCCAAATCAGAGCGTCATAAGGTGCAATGATGCCGCGACCAAGGCCGAGCCCGGAACTAATTGGGCTCGCGGAATTAAGGATGATGTCGCGAACCTGTGCTGGGGAAAGCTCTGGGTTTCGTGCCAGCAGTAGGGCAGCTGTGCCCGACACGGTTGGCGTGGCAAAGCTGGTGCCGGCAATCTGTTGATCTCGGGTGTTATCCCCGGACCCGAGCACGTGGCGGTCTATGAGACCGGTGGGGGTGCGCGGATCGGGACCGAGTACGGGGCCGCCGGGAGCGGAGACATTGACCCATTGTCCCGTGATTGCATACTCCGCGGGTTGTGCTTGGCCGGCATCGTCGAACTGTACTGCTGATACTGCGATTACCTCCGGCAGAACTGCGGGCCACGCTACGGATCCGTCCTGACAGCTATCGCCCTTATTGCCTGCCGCTGCGACCACTACTGCGCCTGAGACTTCCGCGCGTGCGACGCTCTCAGCAACATCTGTTGCACCTTGGGGCATTACGCCTGCCGGGGCACACGATGTGAGCGAGATATTGATGACCCGCGCGCCCTCCGCGACGGCCCTGTCGATAGCTTGTGCCAGCGACTCCAAATTGCCTTCGCCATCGGCTGTTTGTCTTATCGACAACACGTGCGCGTCGGGCGCCAGTCCGGCGAAACCATCGGCACCGGGCCGGCCTGCAATAATGCCAGCTACTAGAGTTCCGTGACCGTCGCAGTCTACGAACCCGCTGTTGCCGTCGACAAAATCGCCACCGTCGAGAACCTCGCCTAGGCGCTCATTGGGTGAGACCCCGGTATCGATTACCGCCACCGTAATCCCCGCACCCGTCGTCAGTTGCCATGCTTGGCGAAACCGAAGCGCTTTTTCGATCACCGTCGGTTCATGCAGTGCGCTTTCCGACGACAGCATCGTGGCCACGCAGTCCTGGCTGTTCTGGGCAGCCGCTATTGGTGCGATGCCCGACGGTGCTACTGCGGTGGCCGCCGTCAACGTCGAGATAAGCACTGTGGAAAGTGCGGCCGTGGCGGTGAGACGAGTTTTTATGGCATTCATGAAAAGTGGGTTTTTCACTGGAAGAACCCACTTACGAACTCAGGGAATTCGGCAATGATGGCCGCAATGGGCAAAATAACGGCGATACTGCAGGCCTCGGTTAGCTCAGCTATGCGGCGCGTTGTAGGTGAGATGCGTGACGCGGGAAATGCGGCTAAGGCGGTGGCTGCAAGCATTGGGGCGACAAGGCCAGCGGAGACTGGCCAATTACCCTCGAACCACTGTTGAAAAGCGACGGCCACAATGACGGCAAGACCAGCTAAAGCAGTGCAGGTGGAAGCTACTTTCCGGGCTTGGCCACGGGAGTGAATTGCACAAAAGACTATGACAGCAGCAGCCATGCCCAGAGGCCACCACCTGTTCCCATAGGCTCCGGAGAAAAGTACCACCAGGGTGAAGATGCTGAGACTTCCGGTGCCACTGCAGAGGATGCCATCGAGAATCCACCCCGCTCGCTTAGGTGCGTTGTGGGATATTTCGGGAGTTTCGCTGTCATCGAAGCTCTCGCCGGCGGCAGGGACTTTGGGTACGCGAATACCGGCAGCCTTGATAGCGATGGAAGGTGCCAGCAGTATCAGGATGACTGCACTAGCAGCGGTGAGCGCTCCTGATTGAACCGAGTTGTGGAAAAGTGCGACAGCCGCAGCGTAAATACCGAAGGTAACTGCAGCACTGAGACTCGCCGCGCCCAGGGTAACGGTGATGCGGTTGTCGCCGTCGCCGGTGTTGGAAATGAGAAAAATCAAACCGATGACGGCAAGCGCGACACTAATCGCAGCAGTCGGCGGCCAGTCGGTGAGTATGCGGTGTAGGTCGAGGCCAACGAAGCAGAGTCCCGAAGCGGTGCCCAGAATGAGCACTTGCAGCTCCAGGGACATGACAATCGCCGGTTTTGCGCTACGCAACAGCGCCAGGCGCAGTCCACCGGCTACTGCCAGCAGCGCGATGAAGCTGATTGCCGCGGCCAGTGTGGAATCGGTACTGCTCAAGCTCAGTGAGGCAGCTGCGATTGAAGCCGTGGCCACGAGGGCGGCGGTACAGCCAACAACCAAATCAGCCGTCCCGATACCGTCGGTATAGGTGGTGTCGGTAATAGCATCGGCGGCATCGAAGAGTCGAGGTTTGGGCACGGGACCTGGGTCGTTGATAACAACCAGGCGTTCGCCTGGTGCAATACCGGCATCGTTCAGGGTGTCGTCGGCAAGCAAAATCGTGCCAGTGGCGGTCCGTAGCTGCCACTGTGCCAGCGGGAAGTCCGCAATGTCGATATCGAAAATTTGCAGGATATCCGGTACAAGTGCGGCGATTGCGACGTTGGTCGGTAACGCAAGGTCTGCGTGTGCTCGGTTGGTGTCTTCGGGCATGTGTGCGGCATCAATGCGCACGCGAATGAGTTCCCCCAGCATGTATTTCCCCCATGAATTCTGCATGCTTTAGTCCCTCTAGAGTGGCGTACAACTCGTTAGAGCGCTACTCGGGGTAGTAACTGCGCGTGCCCCCGCTATCAGTTTCGGCCATGCGCTGCGAGAATCCGGAGTGTGTTTTAAGCTATGTGCACACCGATTGGTCGGGGGATTGGCCGTCGAGTGAACACAAGGGGCGACACATAGCGGGGGGATTTTTGTGACTAGTGCACGGGCGGGGATTTCGGCTACCCGAAAAGCGGGGCCACAGCCTATGACGGGCACAATCGCGCCGGATGCGCCACCGGAAGCGCCGGAGCCACAGCCGGTGCCGCTGATGCGTGCACTCATGCCGTTGATCATGGTCGTGGCGGTGGTTGGCATGGTGGTGTTGATGTTTGTCTCTGGGATGGGACGTAACCCGATGTCGTTTATGTTTCCGCTGATGATGGTGTTTTCCACTGTGGGCATGATGGTGTCGGGCGGGGCGGGAAATAAGGACATGGCACCGGCGCGAAAGGACTATCAGAGGCATTTGTCCAGTATTCGCCGGGCGGTGGCGAAAGCAGCGAGGATGCAGCGTGAATCGGCGCAGTTTATCCACCCTCGGCCTGGAACTCTGTGGCAGCTGGGGGCGATGGGGCGGGCGTGCGAACGCCGAAAGGGGGACCCGGATTTCTTGCAGCTGCGCATCGGGGTGGCAACGCAGCAGCCCGCAACGCCTGTGACACCGCCGGCAATTCCGGCGCCCGAGAAACTGGATCCGGTTTCCGCCGTAGCACTGCGGGAAGTTATTCGATCGGCTCGTCAGGTTGAGGGAGTGCCCTTTGCCATAGATGTGTCGGCCTTTGAGATCATCGCCCTCACTGGAGATACCGCGGCGCAGGGGCTGGCTCGAGCGATGGTCGCCCAAGCCGCTGCGTTGCATCATCCGGAGGATTGCCTGATTGCAGTTGTGGGAGATGGGTGGGAATGGCTGAAATGGACACCACACCACGGACACCCCGCAGTTACTGATGCCTGTGGCTCAGCGCGGTTGCGGGCAGCGACGTGTGCGCAGCTGACGGAGCTGCTCACGGCTATCGACACACTGCCAGCTGCAGTGCTGATTGTGCTGGCGGATTCGAGCGGACAGCTCGATGTCACTGAACTGACACCGATTTTTGACGCGGCGGGGTCGGAGACCTCGGTAGTTCTGCTGACCGTCGTGGAAGCGCAGTCAACGTTGTGGGAGGCCGCGGTTAACCATGGCATCGCGCTGGTCGTTTCCACTACTGCTGTGCATGCGGAAACCGCGTCCGGAAGGGAGGAGATTGGTGTACCTGATCAGCTGAGTCCAGCAGAAGCGGAGGTTCTTGGGCGGAGCTTGGCGCGTTTTGAAGTGCCAATAAGCGCAGATGATTCTGTTAAGACCTCGGAAGATCCGGTTATGGAGGAGCTCGGGTTGTATCCGCCTCCGACAACTCTGCGCTACCGACCGCGCTCTGGCAGTGCTCGTCTGCGTATTCCCGTTGGGGCTGATGACGGCGGCGCGCCGGTCTATCTGGATTTTAAGGAGAGCGCCGAGGGCGGCATGGGGCCACACGGTCTGTGCGTTGGTGCCACAGGATCGGGTAAGTCGGAATTCCTCCGAACGACCGTGGTAGGGCTCGCAGCCACGCACAGTCCGGATCAGTTGAACTTTGTGCTGGTGGACTTCAAAGGCGGTGCGACGTTTCTGGGACTGGATCAATTGCCTCATGTCTCGGCGGTGATTACCAACTTGGAGCAGGAGCTTATCCTGGTCAACCGCATGGAAGACGCACTGCGCGGTGAGATGACGCGGCGCCAAGAGCAGCTACGTGCTGCGGGGAATTTCGCCGGTGTCAGTGACTATGAACAGGCCCGGCGCGCTGGACAGATAGATGCGCCACCTATGCCCGCGTTGCTGATTGTGGTGGATGAGTTTTCGGAGCTGCTCTCCGCACGCCCGGAGTTTGCCGAGCTTTTCGTTGCGATTGGTCGGTTGGGGCGCAGTTTGCACATGCATTTGCTGCTGGCCAGTCAGCGTCTGGAGGAAGGCCGCTTACGCGGACTGGAAAGCCATCTTTCCTATCGCATTGGGTTGAAGACCTTTTCCGTCGCGGAGTCCCGCAGCGTGCTGGGCGTTCCGGACGCCTATCATCTGCCGGCCATCCCGGGCATCGGATATATCAAATCTGCTGCCGCCGAGCCGGTGCGGTTTCGGTCGGCGTATGTTTCCGGCCCGGTGGTCCGTCCGCAGCCTATTGACGGTGCGACGGCTGGGGCAGAGCAGGGGCTGCAGGGCCAGGCCGCAGCTGTCGCTGAATTTACCGCTGAAAATTGGACGCGGGAGGCTTTCGGTGCGTCGTCAAGCGATGGTGGAATGGCCGATCCGCCTGTGCAGACATCGGAGCAGACGGTGCTCGGTGCCGTGGTGGCAGCGGTGTCGCACGTATCGACACGTGCGCATCGGGTGTGGCTGCCACCATTGCCGGAGGCCATCGAGCTTCAGCCCGACGAACAGCTGCCGCGACAGCGATTGACCGGTGTGATTGGGCTGGTGGACAAGCCGCTGTTTCAGCGTCAGGACCCACTGCGTATTGACCTGCGCACGACCGGCGGGCACATGGCAATCGTCGGAGCGCCGCGGTCAGGAAAGACCACTGCCGCACGCACAGCGATCCTCGCGCTTGCCGACGGCATCAGCGCCCGTGACCTGCATTTTTATATCGTTGACTGTGGCGCGGGCGGCTTGAGCGACCTGGCCGAGTTGCCGCATGTCGCGTCGGTTGCACACCGCGGAGACGAGGAGCTTATTCGCCGTACGATTGGTTTTTTGCGTCGTGAGGTAAGTCGTCGGGAACAGCTCTTTCGCACTAATGGATGGCTCTCTCCGGAAGCAGCACGGGCGGCAGGACAGCCGGATTCGGTGTTGGTCATTGACGGCTGGGGTGCGTTCAAAACGGAGTTTCCGGCGCTGAGTGACGATGTGCAGGCGCTGGTTGCAGATGGATTGGCGGTGGGAATTCATGTCCTGCTCACGGCCTATCGCTGGACGGACATGAGACCTGCCGTTCGCGACCTGATTGGTACTCGGATTGAGCTGCGGCAGGCGGAGTCGATGGATTCAATGATTGATCGTAAGGCGGCGGAGCTGGTGCCGGAGAGCCCAGGACGTGGGGTCGCGCCGGGCGGCTTTTCGATGTTGGTAGCTCTCACCGGTGCTGCGGACACCAAGCGGATTGTAGAGACGGTGCCACACGGTGAGCAGGCGCCCAAGCTCCAGTTGTTGCCGCGGCGGATTGATATTGCGCGTTTGCCGCGACCAGCGGCCGCGACGAGAGGTGCGATTGCAGTGGGTCTCGAAGAAGCCGGTCTGGGCGCGGTGATATTCCACCCCGAAAAGGATCGCCACCTACTGATATTCGGTTCGGCGGGCAGTGGCAGAACCGCCGCGCTGAGGGGCATCGTTCACCAGCTGCGGTACTCGCAGTCGGACTCGAAATTCGTCGTGATTGACTACCGTCGTGGGCTAATGGAGGCCGTGCCCCAAGAGCGGCTGGCCGGCTATGCAGGCTCGGCTGCGGCGGCGACGCCCATGCTGGCAGAGCTGGCAGAGGTACTGAAGGCTCGTCTCCCGCAACCGGATATCACTCCAGCGCAGTTGAAGGCCCGAAATTGGTGGAGTGGTCCAACCATCAATGTCATCGTGGATGACTATGACCTCGTGGCTGGCTCACGGGGTAACCCCTTGCAGCCGCTGGCAGAAGTCATCGCTCACGCCGCCGACATTGGGCTCAATATCTTTTTCGCCCGTCGAATCAGCGGGGCGTTGCGTTCCCTCCACGACCCGGTCATGGGTGCGGTTAAGGATCAGGGCGCCAGCGTCTTTGTTATGGATGGCACACGCGACGACGGCCCCATCCTCGGCGTAAAGCCCTGCGAGCAGCCGCCGGGCCGTGGCTATTGGGTGGCGCACGGCCAGAGTCCACAGATTGTGCAGTTGGGTTGGTTGGATACCGCTGGTGACCAGGAGGACAGTTGATGATTCGGGTCGAATCTTCTTCCACCACCCAGACCCCGACGCTGCGCCACGGCACCTGGCACCTGTGGGGACTCGCGGCACCTGCAGACACCGCAGAACTGGCGGTGCATGGCCCTAGACCGCTTCTCGAGAGCATGCAAACAGTCATTGTGCCCAGCTATTGGGGTGCTGTGCGACAGTGCCGGCTGGCCTCCGCGCTATTGGCTACCGAACTCAATCCGTACATCCTGACGCTTGCCGACGCCGTTGTGGAACTCGATGAGGCAACTGTGTCTCATAGCGTGTTGGTGGAAGTAGAGGAAACGCGTGTCTGTGTCACTCGTCTGAGCGGGGGCCACATTGCCAGTCGGATGACACATTTGGTCGGAGCGAACGACAGCGCACCATTGGTGGAAACAGTCATTGCGCTGGCTTATCAGCTGACCATGTATCCGGATGCGCCCCAGGGGATACCCGATGATGTGGAAGTTAGTGGTGGGCGCGGTATCACTGAGTATCCGCCCCGCTGGCAGGAGGATATTGAGTTCATCGTCGGCGAAGTTCCACCCGGGCTAGCGAACCCGCGGCGAGCTCTACTAGTCGATCGTCTGCGCGACCGTGGATTTTTAGTCTTCGACTGCCCAGCATCGCGGCTCGGGGAGTGCGTAAATCCGGCCTGGTTGAAAAACATCGGCGACGCTGAAGCCGGTGAAGTGGAGCCGTCGGAGGATTTCGCGGGGCGGCGTCCTGCAGCCAGGGCAGAAGTCAGCTCAGCGTCGAATCAAAGCACAGTTGTGTCAGTAGCTGCCGTTGGTTTGTTGACGGTGGTGGTTCTGATTGTTGGGATTGCTGCATGGCTCATTAGTGGCGGCATAGTTAGGGAGAACGAAGGGAGACAGAAGCAGCGTGAGACATCGCACGCACAGGCTCCTCCTGTAACTACGCCTCCTGTAACGACGCCTCCATCCACATCGAAACCAGGTCCCGATTCTGCTCCCGTAGTCAAACTGACCAATGCGGGCGTGGAAGCTCGGTTTCCCGGCGGGTGGGAGCTTGACTCGGCAAGTCCGTTAGACCGTCTGATTGCGGTGGATGGCGGAGATATGCGCGTCTTGGTGCTCGCTAGCCCGCTTTCGCAGGACATGGCGCTTGAACATCTAGCCGCCGCTTTGAGCAGCTCCGTTGCCGGGGATGAGACAAAGTCCGCGCCGGAACGCAGACAAGTACTGGGCACCGATGTCGTAGTCGTCGAGGAGCGGCTGCCGTCAGGTAATTCGATAGTGCTCTGGCATCACAAAGTGATGGACGGAACTCAAGTCAGTGTGGGGTGCCAGTTCAGAGGAAGGACTATTGCGCCGGTACGACCCGTATGCGACCAGGCAGTAGTAAGCGCTCGGCCGGTGCCGTAATACGCAAGGGGCGTAGAGAAGGTGACCAGGGGATGGGCGGGGGGGGTAGGCAGGGGTAAAGGTTGGAAAACCAAAATGGAACCGAATCGGGGTTTTTCGCGCCAAACAATATGACGGGTTTTTAACGCGGGAAGCTGGCTGGCTCGCGCGGGGAGGTAAAAATGCCGTCGTTAATCAGTCACTCAACACGAATAAGGGGGAAACAGTGGCAAACCTATTTGCAGCCGAATCAGATCAAATGACCACTACCGCGGGGGACGTCGATGGCGTCAACTCGGAAGTACAGGGCGAGCTGGGTCGCATTCGAGGCGTCGTGGACGGTCTGGCGGGGGAATGGAAGGGCCAGGCTAAAGACAGCTTCGATGATCTGATGCTTCGTTGGGATGACGCAGCTATGCGTCTATCCAATGCGCTGACGGATATCGCGGATAACATCCGCGCAAATTCCAGCAGCTTCGATGCGGGCGAGGACGAGGGGGCGTCGTCGTTCAAGCAGGTGGCAGCAGCGGGTGCGTCGTTGCTGAACCTCTAAACGTTTTATCGAATCGCACAACCACAACACTGAATCACACAACACACATCACCTTTTGGGGAAAGGGTTCTTAATGCAACCAATTAGGTACAGTTTTGGCGGCATCGACGGTGCTGCCGATGACATTCGGTCCACTTCTGGCACCATCAACGGGCTGCTCGGAGATTTGAAGAAGCGCATCGCGCCGATGGTCTCTACGTGGGAGGGTGACTCTTCGGATTCTTACCAGGAGGCTCAGCGTGAATGGGACACAGCAGCGGAGGAGCTCAATATGATTCTCACGACTATCGCGGATACGGTCAGCGCAGGTAGCCAGCGAATGGCGGATATTAACCGCCGCGCGGCAGCTAGCTGGGGATAGCTTGGTTCCTGCTTGAGGCACTTTTGATTGAGCTATGTAACCGGGGGAGGGGAGGACATTGCTCAATTGAGATCTTCAGTTAGGTATCTGCCTTTGAAGTATTCTTGCTAGCAGCACTCCAGGGGGGAAAGGCCAGTCTCAGCAGTTTGCGGCTGAGACTGGCTTTGGCATTTTTTGTTCTAGTGCCATCTCAAGGTAGAGTAGTCAAACTGTGTGCGCACACGTGAATGTTGCCTCGGGTCTCCACCGGCCGCCGGGGAATAACAACAGTGTGCACGGTGGCTGGCAAATCTACACGGACCCTAAAAGGAGTCATGTTGTCTACTTTCCATCCGAAGGACGGTGACATCGAGCGCAAGTGGTACGTCATCGACGCTACCGACGTTGTTCTCGGCCGTCTGGCTACTCACGCCGCAGACTTGCTGCGCGGTAAGGGCAAGGCTTACTTCGCCCCTAACGTCGACTGCGGTGACCACGTCATCATCATCAACGCCGATAAGGTGCACGTCTCCTCGAACAAGCGGGAACGTGAGATGCGCTACCGCCACTCGGGCTTCCCGGGCGGCCTGAAGTCGATGACCCTGGGTCGTTCCCTCGAGGTTCACCCGGAGCGTGTTATCGCTGAGGCTATTGAGGGCATGATGCCGCACAACAAGCTTTCGCGTGCGTCCATCAAGAAGCTGCACGTCTTCGCCGGTTCCGAGCACCCGTTCGCCGGTCAGAAGCCTGAAAACTACGAGATCAAGGCGGTGGCACAGTGACCAACCCACAGGACGTCAATGAGAACCAGAACGTAGAGGCCACCGAGGCTTCCTACGATGATGTTCAGGCTGCCGCTGCTGCTGCCACTGAAGAGTTCACCTCTTCCATCGGCGACGCAGTTGCTACCGAGACCGAGGCTGAGGCTGCTCCGGCTGCACCGCTGACCCTGGATCGTCCGATTCAGACTGTCGGTCGTCGTAAGCGCGCTGTCGCCCGCGTCGTTCTGACCGCTGGTTCCGGCAAGATTGTCTGCAACGGCCGCGAGCTCGAGGATTACTTCCCGAACAAGCTGCACCAGCAGGAGATCAAGGATCCGCTGGTCCTGGTCGAGCGCGAGAGCCAGTTCGACATCAAGGCCAACATCAACGGTGGTGGCCCGTCCGGTCAGGCCGGTGCTCTGCGCCTGGCTATTGCTCGTGCCCTGAACGAGTTCAACCCGGAGGAGCGCAGCGTTCTCAAGAAGGCTGGCTTCCTCACCCGCGACGCTCGTGCTGTCGAGCGCAAGAAGGCTGGTCTGCACAAGGCCCGTCGCGCACCGCAGTACTCCAAGCGTTAAGCTTTACTGCTTCGAAAAGCACCTCAGTTTGCGTATTACACGCAAGCCGAGGTGCTTTTTTGGGTTAAAGTCCGCCGTTACCAGGCATGGCTGCATTTTTGAGACAAGCCCCGTACGTTAGACTTTTATCCGTTAAAAACTGCCACGAGAATCGTTTATCGCGGTGCGATTGCAGTGCGATGAAAGTGCGATTGCAGTGCGATGGGAAGAAGGAAACCGTATGGCGGTGAGCACCACAGCCACCAAGACCTCCGACGCGAAGAGCTCCTCTAGCTCGTCGTCGGTGGCGAAGCATCCCTTCCGCATTCGACGCGTACCAGGCATTGATGGGCTGCGCGGTCTGGCTGTTGCCACAGTGGTGATCTACCACTACTTCGATAATGTGCTGCCCGGTGGCTACATCGGTGTGGATATCTTCTTCGTGCTCTCCGGATTTCTTATCACCTCGCTTCTGGTGCGCGAACGCGCGGTCACTGGGCGCATCGATCTAAAGGACTTCTGGCTTCGTCGGCTGCGCCGCATCGCCCCGGCTGCGATGTTCGTGTTGTTTATTTCCATCGCCGTCGCAGGTCTGGTCGGCGGGGATCCCGCTGTTGGCTTGTCGACGCAGTTTCTCGGCACGGTCTTTTTCGTCAATAACTGGACGCAGATTGCGGGCTCTCAGTCCTATTTCGCGGATTCCGGAGTGCAGCTGTTAGCGCACTACTGGTCACTGTCGGTGGAGGAGCAGTTCTACTTGCTCTGGCCATTGATCTTTGTGGCTCTTCTCGCCTTGAAGCTGGCATCTCGCAAGCTGGCAGCAGTGGCGGGCATTGGGGCGGTTGCCTCTTTCGTGTGGATGGTCTCGCTCTATGATCCGAAGGTCGACCCCACGCGGGTCTACTACGGCACCGATACTCACGCCTTTGGACTCCTGTTTGGCGCGGCCCTCGCATTGTGGTTGACGTCGACGTCGTCACGCGCGGAAGCGGACTCCTGGCCACGCACAGAACCCCTGCTGCGGGACTTCTTTGGCAGTTCCGCCCAGGCTTTCGTAGTGGCCTCGCTGCCGCTGATCTTCCTTTCGTTGGTTTTGCTGATGATGTCGGATACCGCGTCGGCGACTTACCGCGGTGGGTTGGTGTTCGCCTCGTTGCTGTCGGCGGCGATTCTCTATCTTGTCGTTCGCGGTGTCTCACCCGTGCGTCAGATTTTTGAGTTCAAGCCACTGTGCTGGCTGGGAAAGATTTCTTTCTCGCTGTACCTGTGGCACTGGCCGGTCATCGTGCTCATCCGCGAACTGTTGGAGCGCAATGAGGCCATGCAGTATGAGAACCTCGCTGCCTTCGCAGGCATCGCGCTATCGCTGCTTTTGGCGAACTGGTCGTACAAGAATGTGGAATCGCCAATTCGCCGGATGGGTTACCGCCGTTGGATGTCGCAGTTTTCGGGCACGCAGTTTGCCGGTTCCTGGAAGCCGCGCGTTGCAGCAGGGCTGGCGCTGGTCGTCGTGGTTGGTGCAGTTGTGGGAATGGCCACGGCGCCGAAGATGACGCGTTTGGAGGCACAGCTACAGGAGGCAGCTGAGCGCCGTGCACAGGCACAAAAGGCGGAGGAAGCCGAGTTGGCCAAGCGCGTTATGCCGCGTGGTGACCAGATCACCGCTATCGGCGACTCTGTGATGCTCGCCTCGGCGTCCGCGTTGGAAGAGAAGCTGCCCGGTATCTATATCGATGCGGCTGTTTCTCGTGGTTATCCGGCTGCGCCAGAGATTATCGCCAGTATGAAGGCGGCGGGTACGCTCGATCCATTCGTCGTGCTGGGTCTTGGTATCAATCAGTCGGCTGCGGCATCGGACGAACACCTGTTGGATGAGATCCTCGATTCGCTGGGTGAAGACCGCATCATTGTCCTCATCAACCCGTACGGTGATCGTGTGTGGATGCCGCAGTCGGAGAGGGAAGTCCTCGACGCGGCAAAGAAGCGCGACAATGTCTATGTGTCTGACTGGTGTCATGGTGTGCGTGATGATTTGTCCAAGCTGCGCGCGGACCTTATCCACCCGACCCCGGATGGCGCCGAGGTCTATGCCAATGCCGTGGTCGATGCTTTCCAGCAGTATGCGAAGAACAAGAAACGCATTCCGGACACCTGCGGAATCTAATAAAAATCTAGTTAGTAGTGTTTCCACGGTAAAGTAAGTGGCTGTGGCCAAACAAAAGTCTTCCTCCAGTCACCGTGGATTAAAGATTTTCCTCGGCATCGTCCTCGGTATCTTCGCACTCTTCGGTGTGTTTTACGCTGTCGATTACGTGCTGAACAAGGACCATGTCCCGCGCGGGTCTACCGTCGCGGGTATTGACATCAGCACGCTGAGCGCGAATCACGCTGAGGCGAAGCTCGAAGAACAGCTCGGTGATCTTTCCACTCATCCAGTGGCGTTTCGTGCCGGCGAACGCACGGCGGAGGTTCTGCCCGAGGAGGCGGGGCTGAGCATCGACTGGGAGAAGACGGTCGCGCAGGCGGGCAAGCAGACGGCGAACCCAGTTACCTGGGTGCGCAGTTTCTTTACTACCCGTGAGCTGGATTTGGTCAGCGATATCGATAGCTCTAAGTTCGAACCGCAGGTCGACCGTCTCGTCGGCGAACTGACTATTGCTCCCGTCGATGGCGAGGTCAAGCTTGTCGACGGCCGCGTGGAAACAACTCCACCGGTCATCGGCCAAGATGTCGACCGCAATGCGGTCAGCGGGGATTTGGCCGCCAAGTGGTTGTCGCCGGAGGGCATCGATGTAGAGACCACCGCGCACGACCCGGCTATCGGTGAGGATCAGGTCCGTGAGGCAGCTGAAGGAGAGGCCGCCGATGCGGTGTCGGGCCCCATTGTTGCCAAGGGCCGCGATGGCAAAGATGGTGTAATTCCGCCGGAGCGCATGGCTGAAATCATCAGCTTTGTGCCGCGCGACGGTGGATTGGCCGCCGATATCAATGTCGACCGCGCACGCGAGATCCTCGAGGAGGGGCTGGCTGCTTCCGAGGTTGATAAGCGCAATGCGTCGATACGCTTTAGCGGTGGTGCGCGTGAAGTGGTCCCCTCAGTTGATGGCGTAGCCGTGAAGTGGGATGAAACTATGAAGGACTTCGCCGAGCGTGTGACTTCGACGGATAAGCGCGAGTTCGATGCGGTCTACGAGGACAAGCCCGCCACCTACACCACCGAACAAGCGGAAAGTGCCACCTTCGATGATGTCATTGGTGAGTTCACCACCGGTGGCTTCAGCTCGGCATCGGGAACAAACATTGCCCTGGTGTCGCAGATGGTCAACGGCGCATTCGTGGCGCCGGGCGATACATTCAGCCTGAACGGCTACACGGGGCCGCGCGGTACTGCGCAGGGTTTTGTCGAGTCGGGCATCATCCTCAACGGCCATGCGGATAAGGCTGTCGGCGGTGGCATTAGCCAGTTCGCCACCACTTTGTACAATGCTTCGTACTTTGCGGGCATGGAGGATGTCGCGCACACCCCGCACAGCTACTACATTTCGCGTTACCCGGCCGGCCGTGAGGCGACGGTGTACGAGGGCGCAATCGACCTAGCGTTTAAGAACAGTTCCGACACTCCGATTCTCATCGAAGCCGTTACTACTGGCTCCGACGTCACTGTGCGCATCAAGGGTGTGAAGAAGGTCAACGTCGAGTCCATCAATGGTGGCCGTTGGGCATACACGCAACCGCAGCGTATGCAGGTCAGTGGCAGCTCTTGCCAGCCGTCGTCGGGTGCGCAGGGCTTTACCACTTCCGACACACGCGTCATTCGGGACCTCTCGGGCGCGGAAATCTCGCGTGAAACTCAGACTACGGTTTATGACCCGCAGCCAATTGTGTCCTGTGGCTAGTCTGGATTCGCCTGCGCGACCGGCTAAAGTAATACAGCATTGACAATGCAATAGTCCGCGATACCAAAACTCATAAAACCCCCAAGGAGTGGTCTAGCAACAATGGCACGTCTTTTCGGAACTGATGGCGTCCGCGGTTTGGCGAATAAGACTCTGACCGCACCGCTGGCAATGCGGCTGGGCGCTGCTGCGGCCACTGTGCTGACTAGCGGCACGAATCCGTCGGGGCGTCGTCCCCTGGCCATTGTTGGCCGCGATCCGCGTGTCTCCGGTGAGATGCTCGCCGCAGCGCTGTCTGCCGGCATGGCTTCCCAGGGCGTCGACGTTTTGCGTGTCGGCGTGCTGCCCACTCCGGCTGTCGCTTTCCTCACCGACGACTACGGTGCCGACATGGGTGTGATGATTTCGGCTTCTCACAACCCCATGCCGGACAACGGCATCAAGTTCTTCGCCGCGGGCGGCACCAAGCTTGACGACGCGGTGGAGAAGGAAATCGAACACGCTCTCCACAACTTGCCGGAGACCGGACCCACGGGCACCGGAGTGGGGCGTGTCATCGAGGAGGCCCCAGACGGGCTCGACCGCTACCTGTTCCAGCTCTCCCGTGCGGTCAGCACCAAGCTCGACGGCATTCGTGTCGTGGTGGATTGTGCAAATGGTGCTGCTTCGCAGGCCGCCCCCATGGCGTACGCGGCCGCCGGTGCCGACGTCGTCGCTATTCATGACAAGCCGAACTCCTACAACATCAACGACAACTGCGGTTCCACCCACATTGAGGTTTTGCGCGCGGCAGTGCTGGAGCACGGCGCGGATCTGGGGCTGGCTCACGATGGCGATGCCGACCGCTGCCTGGCTGTGGACTCGCAGGGCAACATCGTCGATGGTGACCAAATCATGGCCATCCTGGCCGTCGCCATGAAGGAAGAGGGGCTACTGCACCACAACACGCTGGTGGCCACTGTGATGAGTAACCTCGGCCTCAAGCTGGCGATGGAGGAAAACGATATCGCCCTGCGTACCACCAAGGTCGGCGACCGCTATGTGCTGGCTGATTTGAACGCTGGCGGTTACTCGCTCGGCGGTGAGCAGTCGGGACACGTGGTCATTCCGGATCATGCGACCACTGGTGACGGCACCCTCACGGGTCTGTACCTCATGGCGCGGATGGCACGCACCGGTAAGTCTCTGGCTGAGCTGGCCTCCGTAATGAAGGTGCTGCCGCAGACTCTTATCAACGTGCCGGTGTCCAACAAGGCCGCAATTCTGGAGTCTGATGAGGTCAAGGCCGCCATCGATGCAGCCGAGGAGAAGCTGGGTTCCACCGGTCGCGTGCTGTTGCGCCCGTCCGGCACCGAGGAGCTCTTCCGCGTCATGGTGGAGGCCGCCGATGCGGAATCGGCCCGCAAGATTGCCGGGGAGTTAGCTGCGGTTGTGGCCGCAGTCTAGAGTCAGGAGTGTGGAAATGAATGACGCGCCAGAGGACATTAAAGCCCGCTTTGCCCCGGGTGAAGCCGACATCCAGGTAGAGGTGGTCGATCGTGACGGTCGGGTTCTCGGTACCGTCGGCAAGCTTGAAGCACACGTTCCACCGGGAATTTTGCACCGTGCTTTTTCTCTTTTCCTCTTCGATGAGCAGGGACGCATGCTGCTGCAGCGCCGTGCGGAGTCGAAGTATCACTCACCACTGCTACTGACGAATGCGACCTGCTCGCACCCACTGCCGGGGGAGCCGGTGGCCGATGCCGTTGAGCGTCGTGCGAAGGAAGAGCTCGGTGCGGATGTCTCTCAGTTGGAGGAAATCGGCATTGTTATCTACCAGGTCATCGATGATCGTTCGGGATTGGCGGAGCACGAGTACAACCACGTGTTCGCCGGCATCGTCGATCCGAAGTCGGTGGATATCAACCCCGATGAGGTCGATGAAGTGGTGTACGTGACCCCGCAGGAGCTCGCAGAACGTCGTGCGAACGAACCGATGACGGAGTGGTTTAACCACGTCTGGGGTGTCGGGGCGGAGAAGTTCTCCAAGTACGGTTTCGACATTGCGGGTGTGCCGGGTATCCATGGCCCAGCGGAGGCGCAGGCTGCCGCGCAGTCGGTTTCGGAAAAGGATGTGTAGCTTCGTGACCAGCGTAGAAAACGCCAGCGTCGACGACTTCGGCCTCGACAAGTCCGAGGAATTGGAGACCGGGGAGTTCTATGCCCTGGCCAATGAACAGGGTGCCGCATTCGGTGAAGGCCATGCCAAGTCGATTTTGTTGGGTGAGCACTCTGTCGTCTACGGCAAGCCGGCTATTGCGCTGCCGGTGACGTCGCTGCGCACGATGGCGTGGATTGACCGCGTGGAGGATTCTCCCGTCCTGTTTTCCATGGACGGCGAGGTCATCGACATCGACGAGCTGCCGGAGCGCTTTGCCTCCATCGCCGCTGCACTCCGCGCTGGCCTGCGCACCTTCGGTATTCCCGAACGCGACCTGCTGGTTCGTCTCCGCTCCGGTATCCCACCCGCTGCAGGGCTGGGTGGTTCTGCCGCAGTGGCACATGCGCTTATCGACGCAGTGCGTGACCTCGCCGATGGCACTCTGACCGAGCGTCAGCGCTTTGACCTGGTGCAGGAAGCTGAGCGTCTGGCGCACGGTAACCCCTCTGGCCTGGATGCCACGGTTGCCCGTGCGTCGCGTCCGGTTTACTTCAAGCAGGGTGAGTTCCATCCGCTGAAGGTGGCCAAGAAGATGTGGCTGGTGCTGGGGGATACCGGTGTGCGTGGTTCGACGTCGCTGGCCGTTGCCCGTGTGCGTGGTTTCGTCGATTCCCACCGAGTCCACGGCCAAGAGTTGTTGGACCACTTGGGGCAGCTGGCCGATGGCGCGGTGCACAACCTGGCCAAGGGCGATTTTGCCCGTCTGGGACATCGCATGGACTCGGCGCAGGAAGCGCTAGAGGAACTAGGTGTTGGGCATGAGTCCATTACCGATCTCGTCACTGCCGCCCGACTGGCAGGTGCCCACGGGGCAAAGCTCACTGGTGCCGGTTGCGGTGGCTGTGTGATGGCGCTGGCAGAGTCCGCCGATCACGCGGAACTGATTAGCCATGCCATGATGGGAGCCAATGCCGTTGCTACTTGGACTGTGGAGGTAAATCCCTCGTGACCACGACCGCTACCGCCGTCGCTCATCCCAACATCGCCCTGATTAAATACTGGGGCAAGCGCGATGAGGCCGTGCAGCTACCGGCCACAGGTTCGCTGTCCCTTACTCTGGGCATCGCTCCGACGACGACCACGGTGTCGCTTATCGACGATCCCAGCGTCACCGCCGACTCGGGCACTCTGAACGGCCAGGAGATGGTGGGCAAGGACCTCTCCCGTGTCCAGAAGTTTTTGGATTTGGTCCGCGAGCGTGCGGGCAGCACGAGCTTCGCAGAGGTGACCAGCACCAACGAGATTCCGACGGGTGCGGGTCTGGCTTCGTCCGCGTCGGGTTTTGGCGCTCTCGCGCTGGCCGCGGCGAAGGCCTACGGCCTGGACTACACTCCGGAAAAGCTCTCGGCTCTGGCCCGTCGCGGTTCGGGCTCGGCCTGTCGCTCTATTTTCGGCGGCCTCGTTGAGTGGCTGCCCGGCGATGACGATGCTTCCAGCCACGCAGTGGCTCTGCCGGATTCCGGCCTGGATCTCTCCCTGGTCGTGGCGGTTTTGGCCCCGGGGCGCAAGAAGATTGACAGCCGTGCCGCCATGCGTCGCACGGTCGAGACATCACCGTTCTTCCCGGCCTGGGTGGAGCAGGTGCCTCGTGATATCGAGGACATGAAGGCCGCCATTGCCGCTGCGGACTTCACTGCGGTCGGCGAGCTTGCCGAGGCCAATGCCATGCGCATGCACGCCACTATGCTGGGGGCTCTTCCTCCGGTGCGGTACTGGAATCCGGATTCGGTGGCGGCTCTCGATCTCGTCGCTACGCTGCGTGACGAGGGCACCGAGTGCTACGCCACCATGGATGCCGGGCCGAACGTGAAGGTGCTGTGCCGCAGCGGCGATGCCGAGACCATCGCGGATCGTTTCCGCGCAGAGTTCGAGGATATTGACGTGCTGGTTTCCGGCTCCGGCCCTGGCGCATACCTGGTGTAGCTGGGGGAGTAGTTGAGCAACGCTAAAGGCGGACCTATCGAAGGCGAGTCCATCGGTCGTGGCTGCGGCAAGCTGTACCTCACTGGTGAGTATGCGGTGATGGATGTCGAGGGGCTGGCCGTCATCGCAGGTGTCGACCGCTATGTGACAGTTCGGTGCCGCGATGCCGAACCATCGCAGCCGGTCTCTCGCGTGTACTCCAGCTATTACGGCCCGCGGGGGCGTGTCATTGATATCGATGCACCAGATGACATCGCTACCCATACGATTTCCCTGGTCTATCGCATTGCTGCGGGCGAGTTGGAAAACACCCCAGAGCGCCCCATAAATATCGTCATTGAATCAGACCTCGATGACGCCGACAGTGGTGCGAAGTATGGCCTGGGATCCTCCGGGGCTGTCGCTGTGGCTGTAACTCGTGCGCTGGGGACGCACCTGGGTCTGGAGCTGGATTCACTGGACGTGTACAAGATTGCGATGGTGGCCACGCTTCTGGCTGGTGCAGCTGGTTCCGGCGGCGATATCGCGTGCTCCGCGCACGGCGGGGTGGTGCTCTATCGCCGGCCGAATCCGACGGCGCTCGCAGAGCTCGTGGCGGCTGATCCTGTCGCTGCCGTGGCGGCACCGTGGCCGAATCTTCGCATTGACGCCCGCACCGACCTCGGTGGGCTACAACTGTTGGTCGGCTGGACGGGCAGTCCGGTGAAGACGGACTCGCAGTTGAAGAAGGCCGGTGGCGCAGACCGTGATTTTGTGCGCGGGGTCTCGTCGATAAGCGAAAGACTCTGGCAGGCGCTTGCCGACGGCGACCACACCGCGGCGTTTGCCTGCCTGCGTGAGAATCGGACGCTGCTGCAGGACTATGAGCGTGAGCGTGCTGTGTGCATCGAGACGGAGAAACTGAAAGCGCTCGCCGACATCGCCGATGGCGCGGGGTCTGCGGGCAAGAGCAGTGGCTCCGGTGGTGGTGACTGTGGAATCGCGCTGGTGGGAGTCTCAAATGGTGCCGATGCTGAGAGTTCGCCCCGAGAGACTGCCGCGGACATCACCGCGCGCTGGCGGGCTGCTGGCATTCGGCCGTTGCCGCTGAAGCTGGCCGCTCAACTTTGACCACAATTTTTAGACCGTAGAATTTAAGACAGCTGGAATTTACAGAAGCTGGGAACCGAAGCTGCATGCAGCTAGAAAGGGTCGCTTAGGACAATGGCTGAAAAGAGCTCGCACGACCTGGAATATGCACACGTACCACTGAGCTGGATTGGCCCGGTGCGCATTAGTGGCAACGTCATGAATGACGAGGTGAAGATTCCGCTGGCGACTTATGAGACCCCGCTGTGGCCGTCGTGTGGTCGCGGTGCGAAGGTCTCCCGCATGATCGAAGGTGGCATTACCTGCACTTTCGTCGGTGAGAAGATGACCCGATCGGTGATTTTCACTCTCGACTCGGCAGCGGATGCCGTCATTGCGCGCGACAACATCCTGTCTCGTTATGACGAGCTGAAGAAGGTCGTGGAGTCCTCCTCGCGTTTTGCCAAGCTGGTAGATATTCACTTCCAGATCGCATCGCGTCTTCTCTTTGTCCGCTTTGACTTCTTCTCCGGTGATGCCTCGGGCCACAACATGGCCACGCTGGCGTCTGAGCGTTTGATGTCCTACCTGATGGAGCAGATGCCAGAGTTGGGCTATGGCTCCATCTCGGGCAACTACTGCACCGATAAGAAGACCTCCGCAGTCAATGGCATTCTGGGCCGCGGTAAGTACGTAATCGCCGAGGCCGTCATTCCGGAGCCGGTTGTCCGCGAGCGTCTGCGCACAACTGCCAAGCGCCTGGCTGAGCTCAACGAACGCAAGAACCTCGTCGGCTCCATCATGGCCGGTTCGCTGCGCAGCGGTAATGCGCACTACGCCAATATGCTGCTGGGCTTTTACCTCGCTACCGGTCAGGACGCTGCGAATATCGTCGAAGGCTCGCAGGGGCTGACGCAGGTAGAGGCGCTTGACGACGGCTCCGTGCGCTTTAGCTGCACCCTGCCACATTTGATCGTCGGTTCCGTGGGCAACGGCAAGGGCTTGGACTTCGTGGAGAAGAATCTCACGGCGCTGGGCTGCAAGGAGGACCGTGAGCCGGGCGAGAATGCCCGTCGTCTAGCAGCGTGCTGCGCGGCAATCGTCTGGTGTGGTGAGCTTTCCCTGCTCGCGGCACAGACGAACCCGGGTGAGCTGATGGAGGCGCACGTTTCTATCGAGCGTGCGAAGTAGTGCTTTGTGAATAGTCGTTTGCGACAATTCGCAAAACCTAAGACAAATCTCAGGTAAACGCGCTAGATTTCTGTAGTAGGCAATTAACATTTTGTGGGCAAAATATCCCGTGGTCTGATGACTGCTCTGATGGCCGTTCTGATGACATAGGGATGTTTCGTTGCCCGTTATTTCTTAAAAATCTGTAGAGGTAGTGAAGGCACGGTTTTGATGACAACAAGCAATGTGACCCCGGTCGGTATTGATGACATCGCTTTTGCGACGGGTTCGTACTGCATTGACCTCGCCGATATTGCGCCCCGACTCGGAGCGGAACCGGCAAAGTACCACAAGGGCCTGGGGCAGGAACGCTCCAGCGTGGTTGCCTCTGATGAAGATCCGGTGACGATGGCCGCGACCGCGGTGAAGAAGATCGTCGACCGCCACGGTATCGACGGCGTGCGCACCATCATGTTCGCCACTGAGACCGGTATTGACCAGTCGAAGGCCGCTGCTGTCTATGTGCATGAGTTGGTCGGTCTTGACCCGCATGCGCGCTCTGTCGAGCTGAAGCAGGCCTGCTACTCCGGTACCGCGGCGCTGCAGTTCGCGTGCGCTCTGGTGGCCCGCAATCCGGAGGAGAAGGTCATCGTTGTCGCCTCCGACATTGCCCGCTATGACCTGGACTCCGCTGCGGAGCCGACCCAGGGTGCAGGTGCTGTAGCCATGCTGGTGACCGCTAATCCGCGCATCCTGGCTATCGATGCGGCTTCGGGCGTCTTCACCCGCGAAGTTATGGACTTCTGGCGTCCGAACCACCGCAGCCAGGCGTTGGTGGAGGGCAAGCTCTCTATTAGCGCTTACATCGACGCTGTTCAGGGCGCTTACGAGGACTACCGTGCCCGCGGCGGCGTGGACTTCAGCGAGATTGACTACTTCAGCTACCACCAGCCGTTTACCAAGATGGCCTACAAGGCGCACCGGCAGCTTTCGGCCAATAACGGTGTGGAGCTCACCGCGGAGGACGAGGCCCGCCAGCTCGGCCCAACCACTGAGTACAACCGCATCATCGGTAACTCCTACACAGCATCGGCCTACTTCGGCCTGCTCTCGCTGCTGGACACCGAGAAGGACCTGGCTGGTAAGAAGGTCGCTGTTGTCTCCTACGGTTCCGGCTCGGTTGCTGAGTTCCTCACCGGCAATGTGGTCGAGGGCTACGAGTCCCAGCTGCGCGCCGCAGATAATGCGCGTGAACTGGATGAACGCGTGAAGCTCGATGATCCGACCTACTACCGCCACGCTCAGGTGACGCATGAAGATCCGGGGGAGTACTCCAACCTGGGAGACGACGCCCTGATTGGCACCGGCCCATTCAGCTTCACCGGTGTTGAGGGGTGTAAGCGCATCTACCGCGCTCGTTAGCCCGGGGGCACCCGCACTAGTACTTCAACGGAACCGAATCCCCTTTTTTCGCGCCTAACAGTAATAAGAACTGTTTTTCGCAGGGAAGGGGATTTTTCGTGTCCGCAAGTTTTACTGGAGGCCGTGGCGGAGGCTTGCTGCACTTTTCGGAAGATGCAGTGACCTCGGCTGCCCGAGAGATTGAGCAGCGCGGCCGTGACGGCCATGAGCGGTGGGGAAGCGCTCCCGATATTTCCGCAGCAGACTGTGGCCAGGGTTTTGCCGCCCAGGGGCGTCGTCTGCAGCAGGCGGCAGTGCGGCTGCGTGAGCACGGGCAATCGATGTACGCGGGACTTGGCAACCATGCTCCGGCAGTACGGGAACAGTGGCGTGTCTTTGCAAGCTGTGACAGCGACGGGAGTGCCGACCTCGGTGGAATTGAGGTAGTGGACTGATGCCGTGGGTTGCTCGAATTCTTCCGATATTGGTGCGTGTTATTGGCCGTGGAAGCCGTATTGGAGCCAAGCGCGGGGTCGGCGGCATCGGCAAGAATCTGCCCAAAGTCTTGGATAAGGTGCGACGCGCTGACGGCTGGAAAGGCAGCGCCCTATCCAAGTTCTCCAACTCCGTGGGGTTGATAGCCTCCGCGATAACTATTGTTATGGCTTTCGATTGGGGCGGTTTGAAAGGCGATGCTGCCGACGCTGCCAAAGAGCGCTGTGATAAAGCCGCGCAGGACTGTGCGAATCAGGATGAGCAGTCCGCCGATGGCGCGCAGAGTGTCGGCGAGTGTGGCAAGAAAGTCGACGAGGTCCTCGAGGATTGCGAAAAGCAGGCAGAAGATATGGCTGAGCAAACCGACGGCATCCTCTCTCAGTGCGAAGCGCTTGTCGACGATCCGGAGGTCGGCGCCGAAGCCGCACAAGTGGCCCAGCAGGTGTGTAACAGTCTCGTCGACTCCACTGGTCAGCTCTACGATGCGCGTAATAGTTGCATCGAGCAGTGTCTTGAGCAGGCAGCGTGTGACACTGAGGCCGCGGTGGTCGCCACCCCGCCGCAGCCTCCTACTGTTCCAGCCAGTTCGGGTGCTACCTCGGCGGCCTGTGCAGAGGTGGCTGAGTCTGGGAGTGGCGAAGGAGCTACTGTAACCGGTGGCAACGGTGCTACCGCTGGTGGAATTGGGGTCGTTGCCAACGTTGATATTGGGATAGAGGCAGGCGTTGCTGCTGGAATATCCGTTGGAGGTGCCATTGGCGCTGCCGGGGCGGCCAGTATCGCTGGAATTGCGGGAGCTGTCGGGGTTGCAGGCAGTGTCGCGTCCTCACTGCTCAACTTAGACATGTGCACGGAGACGGAAGAGCCAGTGTGCGAACAGGCACCTGCGCCAGCACCAGCACCAGCACCAGCTCCTGCGCCGGAGGACTGTGTGCCGGAACCCGAACCAGAACCCAAGCCCGAACCTGAACCCAAGCCCGAACCTGAACCCGAGCCCGAACCTGAAAATGTTCCTGAACCGCCTCCTCCAGCTGAGAAACTAAAGCACTTGGGAATCGAGCTGCCACAGGAGACGCAAGCAGAACAGCGAGCGGAACCGCAGCCAGAACCACAAGCAGAGCCGCAGCCAGCACCAGCCCAGGATTCGGCAGCATCAGTGCAGGAATCTGCTTCAGCTGTGCCCGAGCCCCCTGAGCAGCCCAACGCCCAGGAGCTTGTGGGCGCGGTCAATTCGCCAACGGCAGGTGAGTGGTAATGGGGAGTAAGCATGCCGCGAAATATGACCGGATTGGGCAGGCCTATTACGACGCTGCTGCAATGACTAGGCAGGAGTTCGATACGGCGGTACAGAGGGCACAGAAAGAATTGCAGGGTTTGGAGGAGCGTCGTAAAGCACGCGAAATTAAGGAGAGGGAGGTGGCGGCGGGCGTCGAAAAGCAACAAAAAACCGCCCGACCGAAGGGAACCGTTACGCGGTTGTTCGGGCGGGCGGGGAAAGGGACGCCGACGGTGAAGTCGATTCGGGGCGTGTCCTGAAGCGTGGCCTAGTGACTACTTGCCGGGAATCAGCGAGTGCTCCGGGTTTTCCGGCAGCTCCTTGATGAGCCACTCCATATCGCGGTTAGTTGTGCCCTTGATAGTGGCGGTCGGGTCTGCGAAATCCGAGTACTTCTTGTCGTCACCGACCGTGGCCAGCAGGAAGCCTGTGAGTGCGGCGCGCGCGACCTCCTGGTACTTCACCTTGGAGGAAGAGAAGCCCGCTAGACGACGGAGAAGAGTTGTTTCCGAGAAGCTGCCCTGGTCAGCCTTGTCTACTTCGCGGTAAACGACATCGCCCTTCCACTGAACAGCCAGGCGAGCCGGGTTGCCGCGATCGAGCCACTGATCCTCGCCAGGAGCCAGGACGAGGCCCGGGGCCGAGACATTAGTTGCAGCGGCGCTGGAGGAAGGCGCGGTAGTTGCGGGGAAGACGCAGCCAACGCCGGAGATGAGGTCGTGACCAGCAGCGGCGAGGACGGCTACACCTGCGCCCATGCCGTGGCCGGCAACGCCAAGCTTCTTCGGGTGGACGACGACTTTGCCCTCACCGAGGCGGACACCAGCGAGAATCTGGAGCGCTGTCTCCAAATCGTTGGCGAGACCACGGTGGTCTGCCACGATGCCATTTTCGGTGTCCGGAGCAGCGACCGCGATGCCCCACGAAGCTAGGTGACGCAGCGTGGCGTGGTACTCCTCAATCGGTGTGCGCCAATCGTGTGCGAAAGCGATACCGGGGATGCCATTGCCCTCGGCAGGCGTGTAGACCTTTCCCGGCAGGCCAGTAAAAGCGAGATCACCGACCATGACGCGGTGCGGTCCACGCTTGGAAAGATTAGATGTCAGAGTCTTCAAGTTGTCAGCCACAGTGAATAGCTTAACTATAAGGTGCATACCTTTGCTGAAAAAGTGCCAGGATGAGCGAGAATGTCTATTTCGTTATGACGATTTTCCGCTTCGCGGGTTATTCTGTAGGGCATGTGTGGAATCGTTGGATATGTGGGCCATCAGCCCGCCCTGGATATTGCTGTCGATGCGCTACGACGCATGGAATACCGTGGCTATGACTCCGCGGGTGTTGCCATTGTCGACGATCAGGGGCATATCACTGTAGAGAAGAAGGCCGGTAAACTCGCCAACCTCGAGGCTGCCCTTGATGCGGATGGGCGCGACAAAATCACTGGAACCACCGGAATTGGGCACACCCGCTGGGCTACCCACGGTCGCCCAATTGATGAGAATGCCCACCCACACCAGTCCTATGACGGCAAGGTGGCTATCGTCCACAACGGCATTATCGAGAACTTTGCTCCGCTACGTCAGGAGCTGGAGGATGCCGGCATTGAGCTGAAGTCCGAAACCGACTCCGAGGTCGCCGCGCACATGCTCGCCCGTGCCCTGGACGGTTCCGACGGCGGATCTACCGCTGGTGATTTCGAGGCCTCTGCGCTGTCCGTGCTCAACCGCCTCGAGGGTGCTTTTACGCTGCTGTTTACTCATGCAGACCACCCGGACCGCATCATCGCTGCTCGTCGCTCCACTCCGCTGATTGTCGGTGTGGGCGAAAACGAAATGTTCCTCGGCTCCGATGTTGCGGCTTTCATCGCGCACACCCGCGAGGCCGTGGAGCTGGGGCAGGACAACGTCGTCATCATCACCGCAGATGACTACCGCATTCTGGATTTCGCCGGCAATGAGCAGCAGGGTCGACCATTCACCATCGACTGGGATCTCGCCGCAGCCGAAAAGGGTGGCTATGACTCCTTCATGATGAAGGAAATCCACGAGCAGGCTGCCGCCGTCCGCGATACGTTGGCCGGTCACCTCGTTGACGGCCGCATCGTTCTCGACGAGTCTCGCCTGAGTGACCAAGATCTGCGTGACATCGAGAAGGTCTTCGTCGTCGCCTGTGGTACCGCATACCACTCCGGTTTGTTGGCCAAGTACGCCATTGAGCACTGGGTTCGTATCCCGGTCGAGATTGAGGTCGCTTCCGAGTTCCGCTACCGCGATCCGGTGCTGGACCGCCAGACGCTGGTGGTCGCTATTTCGCAGTCGGGCGAGACTGCTGACACCCTTGAGGCCGTGCGACACGCAAAGAGCCAGGGCGCCCGCGTGCTGGCTGTCTGCAATACCAACGGTGCACAGATTCCGCGTGAGTCTGACGCCGTGCTCTATACGCACGCCGGCCCGGAGATTGGTGTTGCTGCAACCAAGTCGTTCCTGGCGCAGGTAGCCGCAAACTACCTGGTCGGATTGGCTCTTGCCCAGGCACGCGGCACTAAGTACCCGGATGAGGTCACTCGCGAGTTTGAAGAGCTGGAGACCATCCCGGCACTGATTGACAAGGTCGTCGCTAAGGGCGATGAGTTCATCGACATGGCCAAGGAAATCGGTGCTATTCCGACGATGCTCTTCCTCGGCCGTCACGTTGGCTTCCCAGTCGCACTTGAAGGTGCGCTGAAGCTCAAGGAGCTTGCCTACATTCACGCAGAGGGGTTCCCGGCAGGCGAGCTCAAGCATGGCCCAATTGCACTCATCGAGGATGATCTTCCGGTCGTCGTCGTAGTGCCATCGCCGAAGGGTCGCGCCGTGCTGCACTCCAAGATTGTCTCCAACATCCAGGAGATTCGTGCCCGTGGCGCTAAGACCATCGTGATTGCCGAAGAAGGGGATCAGTCGGTGGTTCCGTTTGCGAACTACCTGATTGATATCCCGGAGACCTCCACGCTGCTCCAGCCGCTGTTGTCTACGATTCCGATGCAGTTCCTGGCAGCTGAGATCGCTCGCCAGTGCGGTAACGAGGACATCGATAAGCCGCGCAACCTGGCTAAGTCAGTCACCGTCGAGTAGTTCGTCCTGCTTTCGTCGGTACTGCTCAATCTCCGCATCGAGTTCTTCATCCGTGAGGGACTCGATGCGTTTTGCTTCTTCCTCGGATAGGTCCCAGACCTCATCGGATACATGGCAAAATGACAACATCCAATCGAGGTTGCGTTTCTGAATCGTCTTCATCTTCCGTGTCACACGCTGATGAAAAGTTTGCTTGCCGACGTTCTTTAGCGGCCCAACCGGAACGCTAGTCGCGGTGTCCCCATTACGGGAAGTCCACACTTCTGTTCCGTCGGGGTATCTGTCGATATCCCAGCCCTCGTGCGTTTTTAGATTGTGGTGTCGGCGGCAGAGACAGTGCAGATTCTCCGTGTCAGTCGGCCCGCCGTGCTTGGGATTGTCGTGGTTGTACGGCTGAATATGGTCCAGGTCGCACTTGGCTGCCGGGACGTCGCAGCCGGGGAAGCGGCAGGTACCGTCACGCCCACGGACGCGAGCCACCTGGCTCTCGGTGGGGCGGTAACCGTCCACCTTGCTATCGGCGGAGATACGGATGTGAGTTGCGCGAGCAATCCATTCTTCGGTGGCTACCTCGCTCAACCAGCCGATGCCATCAATCCATGCTGGCCCACCGCCGACCTCGCGGTAGACATTGATGACAATCTCGGCATTGGTCGATTTTTGTGCCAGCTGTAGTAGCGCTTCCGCCTGCGTGCACTGTTCACCGCGATTGATTGCGGTGTTGCGAATCCCCTGAATCCTGGCCATGAGCTCGGTCGCGCGGTCGTTTTCAAGGATTGCTGTGACCTTTTTGTGCTTGCCATCGCCCGTGTCGGCGAGTGCGACCGCTTCGCCTTCTGGAACCCGTTGGGTGCCGTCGTTGCGGGCGCAGTCGTTGTACTCAGAAACCAAGTCGCCGATTAGACGAGACAGCGTGTAGACACCAACCATTGCTTGTCGAGGTCGCGTCGGAGTGAGCATTTCCAAAAGATGGGGCTCTACCGTGTCGAACTGATCTGGTGACAGCCCGGCAACGCCATTGGCGATGGCGCGGAGATGGGCTAACGAGAAACAGAAGGTGGATTCGATGAGAGCCCGGACTTTTGGTAGGCGTTCGAGCATCAGCGCAATTTCGCACAGCGTAGAACACTTGCCGCGGCTAAGGCCAGTTCGAATGCTTATGCGGGCAAGATGGTGATTGACATCGACCTCGTCACCGGGAGCGCAGATATCGATGAGTTGAAGGTCTGCGGCGTTGATGGCACGGGCCGCGATGCTAATGGGATCGTCGGATTGCTGGTTGGCCCATGAGGGCTTTTGACCTGGTGCTGGAAGTTCTGTGGGCGGCGATGACATTGGTTATCCCCCTGATTACTACGTGTCCGCCGGAGAATTGAAGATTGAGTTCTGTGGTGGAGAGAAGCATGGAGAGGCTCGTTCAACCAGCCCCGCCAACCCCTGTGCACCGGACAAAGAACTTTTGCTTACAAATTTTCCCTACAACCCAAATCGTACACCTGTTTGAAGAAGTGTCAATAGAGTTTTAGAAATATGTTCTAAAAGTCCATGCTGAATTAGATCCGGCCGCGCCGTCCGAGCCTCCGCCGCCCGAGCCTCGTCGGCAGTGCGCCGTACATAGGCAGGACTCGCTGCCGTACATGGCGCAGCGTTTGCTTGTTGGTCGAAGAGTCCTCGGTGCCACCCTCCTCGGCGCCACCCTCCTCGGCGCGATCCAGCTCGTCTAAGAACTCGTGGATGAGTTCTAAGGTATTGGGGGAGTAGAGCAGCGCGAGGTGATCAGACCAGTCGCCACCGCCGGTGGCGTTGTTGACGTTCGTAATGTGGTGACCCTCTTGTTCGGGCAAAAAGGCGCCGGTCCACGGGCGAACCACGGTGTCAAAAGGGGTGCCGATATTCAGGTAGTGCGGACCACGTCGGGTAATGCCACGCGCTGCGCGGTTCAGAGTCGCAATGTAGTCAGAGTCCAGCAGCTGTTGAATGCAGGCACGGCCGACAAGGCGGTCGACGAGCTTGTGCATCGGTAGGCCGCATCGCTCAAGGGCACTGAGCCTTCGGCGCATGCCCCACGCAGTAGTGCCGCGATGGTTTCCCGCAAGCGAGATCACTGCCCGCACGGGGCTGTTGTCGGAGGCGTACTGCTCGGCTGCTTCTTCGTTGAGGCCACGGTTCAGAGCTTCGTCGTAAAGCGAATCGATGCTCGCGTTAGCGTAGCTGCGGCAGTGTAGACCGCCCTGGGAATGGCCGATGAGGTCGAGGCGGGGTAGGGAGAGTTGGGCACGGAAGCGGTCGAGAAGGTCGGTGACTTCGGCGAGCGCATCGCTTAAATCGGTGGTGGCTTTGACGCTACGGAGACGGCTGACCAGCGCGGCGGGGTCGGAGCCGTAATCGAGTGAGAATACGGGGCGATTCCGGGCGAGGAACGGCCCCAACATGGCGAAGGAGTTGAACGAGTTCATCCAGGTGCCGTGAACCAGGACAATTGGTGTGCGACCGTTGTATCTGTCCAGGTCAGGAGTGGCTTTTCCGTCGAGGATTTCGCGAACGTCCTGCACGCCGTGGGGGATCCATTCGGGATGACGCAACGAGCGCAGGTATGCCTGGGGAAAGGCGCGCAGTAGAGGGCCGAAAACTCGTGTGCTCGGGGAGTAGTCATCCATAGGGGCTAATCGTAGGCTGGGTTTATGACGTACTGCTACACAGCTGCCGAAATTCGCGTCGCGGAACAGCCCTATCTGGACGCACAAACGCGTGACGACGAACTCATGCGCCACGCAGCCGCCGCTGTGTCGGAGGTGGCGGAGCGGATGCTCTCAGGGGCATCTCCGGAGCCTGGTCGCGGTCGCGTGCTGCTGTTGGTTGGATCGGGAGGCAATGGTGGCGATGCACTCTATGCTGGCCGAAACTTGTCCTCGGATGGGCATGGCGTGGATGCGGTTTTGCTGGGCTCGAAGCCGCATGAACGGGCGCTGAAAGCTTTTGAACTCGCAGGTGGGCGGGTGCTGCCGTTGGGGTGTGACCGGGAGACGGATTTATCGAAGATTCTGTGGTCGATTAGTGAAGACTACGCACTAATCATCGACGGCATCGTGGGGCTCGGAGGTCACGGCGCGCTGCGTGAAGAGGCCGCGTGGTTGGTGCGCGAAGCGCGGTTGGGCAAAGTTCCCATTCTCGCGGTTGATGTGCCGAGCGGCGTAGAAGCCGATACTGGGCGTACTTTTGACCCGCCTGCCCAGACTATCAATCCAGACCCTGATTTGGAGGAGGGACAGAACCCGTACTTGCCATCCCACGTGGAGGCCACGACAACGGTGACTTTCGGCGGTCTGCGCTACGCGCACTCGCTGTCCGAATCCTGTGGCACCGTCGAATTACATGAAATTTCCCTCGACTCCTTCTCCCTCGAACTTCCAGGACTGGGGCAGACGCTCTATGAAAACGGTACCTACAATGCCGTCCACCACCAGACTCCGACCGTGGAGTTCTACGAAGCCCTAGGCGGGAGCTTTCCGGCACCACTTGGCGCGATGACCCCGCTCGAACCCGGTGCTGCAGACCACAAGTACTCCACTGGAGTTACAGGAATCGCCGCCGGTAGCGAGGCGTATCCCGGTGCAGGTCAGCTGTGCGCCACCGCTGCCGTGCATGCGACCAGTCCTGCGGTCATCTATGTCGGCGACGCGGCCGCACGCAACCGCATCACCGCAGCCTTGCCGACGGTCATTACGCAGCAGGACTCGGTGGATCGCAAAGAGGTACGCGTCGATGCCTGGGTCGTCGGTCCCGGTCGGGGCACTGATGAGAAAGCCGCCGAGGAACTGCGAGACATTCTGGCCACTGACAAACCAGTGGTCATCGACGCTGACGCACTGACACTGCTGTCGAAGCATGAGGACATCCGACAGCTCGTTCGTGAGCGCGGCCAGGAGCGCAACCTGCGCACTGTTCTCACGCCGCACGCCGGTGAATTCGAGCGCCTGACCGGGCACGAGGTCACTAACCCCATCGCAGACGCCCGTGAACTTGCCGAGCAGTTCTCCTGCGAAGTGTTGCTCAAGGGGCGCCGTACCGTGATTGCCAATCCGGCAACGCAGCGCACAGTCGTGGTTGACGCGGGTAGCTCCTGGGCAGCCACGCCGGGCTCTGGCGATGTACTGTCCGGGCTCCTCGGCGCCTGGGTAGCGCGTGGCGAAGCCCTCTATGTACCAGCAATTATTCATGCGCGCGCCGCATTTTTGGCCGCGCAGACAGAGTTCGGACCAGCACCCTGCAGCGCCCAGGACATCGCCGAATCCATCCGAGATGCCACCGCATGGTTCACCAACGAAGGCAGCAGTGGCAAAATACGGCTATGACTTCCTCGGCACCAGCCATCCTGACCCATACCGTTAATCTAGACGCAATCACCCACAATGTGAAGACCGTCAAGGCCATCGCAGGGGTGTCGGAATTCATGGCCGTCGTCAAGGCGGACGGCTACTCGCAGGGTGCGCTGCAGACCGCGCAGGCCGCGCTGGCCGGCGGGGCAACACAACTCGGTGTCGCAACAATCGACGAGGCGCTCTCCCTCCGCGAGGAACTCCGCGCCACGCTTGACGACGGCCACACCATCCCCATCCTCGCCTGGATCTGGGACGCAGCAGCCACCTCGTTGGTGCAGCGCGCTGTGGCTGCAGATATTGACCTCGGTCTGCCGTCGATGGCTCATGCGCTGGCCGTGGCCAATGCCGGGCGGGCGCTGTCGGTGACACCACGTGTGACGGTGATGGTCGATACGGGTTTGGGCCGCTCGGGATTCTCTATGGCCAATGGGGACTTTGAGCATGCGGTCGCTCAGCTGGTTGAGCTGCACAAGACCGGTGCTCTGAATATCACCGGTGCTTTCACGCACTTTGCGTGCGCGGATGAGCCGGGCAACGAGAGCGTCGATAAGCAGGCGCAGAATTTCCGTGCTGCGATTGCGGCACTGCGTGAGGCGGGGCTGGACGAGCTGATCAACCATGCGGCGAATTCGCCGGCATCGTTGTCGCGTCCGGACCTGGCCTTCGACATGGTGCGCCCGGGTCTGGCGATTTATGGTGGGGAGCCAATTGTGGGTGCCACCCATGGATTGCGTCCGGCGATGCGGTGGGAAGCGTCGGTCATATTGGTCAAAAAGCTACCGGAGGGGCAGTCGGTGTCCTACGGGCAGACGTGGACAGCTGACCGCGATACCACCGTCGGCATCGTGCCCTGTGGCTATGCCGACGGCATGATGCGCTCGGCCTCCGGGCATTTCGAGGTCAGCATCAATGGCACACGCTATCCGCAGGTAGGGCGCGTGTGTATGGATCAATTCGTCGTCGACCTGGGACCCGACACCGATGTCGAGGCCGGCGACACTGCGGTTATCGTCGGTGATCCCACACTGGGGGAGCCCGGTCTCGATGACCTCGCGGAGGCATCCGGCACCATTAACTATGAAATCCTCACCGCGCCGAAGGGGCGTAGCGAGCGAAAGTGGGTGCGCAGCCGGCTCGCGTCAACCGCTGAGGACATGCGTGACCTCGGCGAGGAGATTGGCCGGGAGTTGGCAGCTGGGGATCTGGTGATTCTCGATGGCCCACTCGGCGCGGGCAAAACGACCCTCACGCAGGGCATCGCCCGCGGCATGAATGTGCGCGGCCGCGTGACGTCGCCGACGTTCACAATCGCCCGCGAGCACCGTCCGCTTGCAACCGACGGTGTCACCCTCATCCACGTCGACGCCTATCGACTCTTCGGCGAAGAGGGACCCGGCTCCGATGGCGAGGCCTTCGATGCGCTGGACTCGCTCGATTTGGACACCGACCTTGAGGACAGCGTCGTGGTCGCCGAGTGGGGAATGGGGCTCGCCGAGGTGCTCTCCGAGCGCTATCTACAGGTGAGTATCGATCGTTCGCGTGACGACGATGCCCGCGTCGTCACCTGGAAGTGGAGCAAGTAGCTCCAAGTCGGTTCAAGTAGGTTACTGAGTATGAACATTTTGGCCGTTGACACATCGACTCCACAGGTCACCGCGGGAATTGTCCGCGATGGTGAAACCGTGGCCGAAAAGCTGCACCTGGATGCCCGTGCGCACAACGAGGTGCTGGTGCCGCTGATTCAGCAGTGCCTCACTGACAGTGGGGTGGCGGCAACCGAGCTAGATGCCGTGGTTGTCGGCTGTGGGCCGGGGCCGTTTACGGGCTTGCGCGTTGGTATGGCCACCGCAGCCTCCTTCGCCGACGCTCTGGGAATTCCCTGCTACGGCATCTGCAGCCTGGATGCGCTCGCGGGTGGCGTTGGCGATGAACTGGTCGTCACCGATGCCCGCCGCCGCGAGGTGTACTTCGCCGCCTACCGCGATGGCCAGCGAGTTTTCGGCCCGGGAGTGGCCAAGCCAGCCGACGTCATGGAGCTGCTCAAGGAAGAACTTGCAGCAGAAGCCGCCGACTTCGCGCCGAGCCAGGCCCGCGGCAGCCTCAGCCACATCGAGCAAATTACCGGGCTTGAGGTTGCTGCCGAACAAGTCTTTCCCACTCCGACAGCCATGGTTGAAGCGGTCGACTTTGACTCCGCGCCGGGCCCACTGGTGCCGCTGTACTTGCGCCGTCCGGATGCCGTTGTCCCGAAGGCTATGAGATGAGCGTCGTCAAGCTAGTGCGTCTCGGGCCTCCTGCGGCCAAGGCGTGTGCGGCGATTGAGGCGGAGCTATTTGCCGGCGACGATCCCTGGTCGGAATCGGCCTTTATGGCCGAGCTGGCCGCGCCGAACAATTTCTACGTCGGGCTGATTGCAGATGTAGACGAGGACGAAGAACTGTGCGGCTATGCGGGGATTACCAAGCTGGGGCCTGCGGGTGCCGCCGAGTACGAGATTCACACCATCGGGGTGGGGAAGAAGTGGCAGCGCCGGGGCTTTGGGGCGCAGCTGATGGACGCGCTGATGGCAGCTGTGGCGGAGGATTCGGGCCCGGTGTTTTTGGAAGTTCGCACAGATAACGAACCCGCAATCGCCATGTATCGGCGCTATGGCTTCGAAAATATGGGGCTGCGAAAGAACTATTATCCGGGCTCTGGGGCGGATGCGTACACGATGTGTCGGCCTGAGTTGGCCAGCTAGATGTTGACGTATTGACTAATCTGCGTTAGACCGGGCACATGGCTAAAACCTTTGCAAAACAGCTCGTAGAAACCCTAGAGAAGCAGGGTGTCAAGCGAATCTTCGGACTCGTTGGAGATAGTTTGAACCCCATTGTCGACGCTGTGCGCGAGTCCTCCATTGAGTGGGTGCACGTTCGCAACGAAGAGGCTGCCGCCTTCGCCGCCGGCGCGGAGTCCCTGGTCACCGGCGAATTAGCAGTGTGTGCGGCCTCCTGTGGCCCGGGTAATACCCACCTCATTCAGGGCCTGTATGACTCCCACCGCAACGGCGCAAAGGTGCTGGCGCTGGCATCGCACATTCCTTCCCGCCAGATTGGCTCGAACTTCTTCCAGGAGACCCATCCGGAGTTCATCTTCAACGAGTGCTCCGGTTACTGCGAGATGGTCAACTCCGCTGAGCAGGGTGGCGTCGTTTTGCATCACGCTATCCAGTCGACCATGACTGGCCACGGTGTTTCCGTGCTGGTTCTGCCGGGCGACATTACAACGCATGAAGTGGAAAATGATGAGTTCGTCACCTCCACTATCAGCAGCGGTCGCCCAGTCGTATTCCCTGACGCCGGCCAGGCCGCCGCGCTTGCCGACGCAATCAACGAGGCTAAAACCGTCACGCTTTTCTGTGGCGCAGGTGTGAAGGACGCCCGCGAACAGGTGCTCAAGCTTGCGGAGAAGATTAAGTCGCCGGTGGGACATGCGCTGGGTGGCAAGATGTACATCCAGTACGACAACCCCTATGACGTCGGCATGTCCGGCCTGCTGGGCTACGGCGCCTGCCACGATGCCTCCAACGATGCTGATCTGTTGATTCTGCTCGGTACTGACTTCCCGTACAACGACTTCCTGCCGACCAAGAACGTCGCCCAGGTCGATATCGATGGTCGTGCCATCGGTCGTCGTACCACGGTGAAGTACCCAGTCGTCGGCGATGTGGCTGCCACGATTGAAACCATCCTGCCGCACCTGGATGAAAAGACTGACCGTTCCTTCCTGGACAAGCAGCTGCGGAACCACGAGCGCCTGCTCAGCCACGTCATCGAGGCATACACCCACGACGTTGAGAACATGCGACCGATTCACCCGGAGTATGTGGCCGACCTGATTGATAAGTACGCCGATGACGATGCCGTCTTCACCGTGGATACCGGCATGGGCAATGTCTGGGCTGCACGCTACGTCACGCCGAATGGCAAGCGAGAGCAGATTGGTTCTTTCCGTCACGGCACTATGGCCAATGCACTTTCGCAGGCCATTGGTGTGCAGGCTGCTGACCGGGACCGTCAGGTCATTACCTTCAACGGTGACGGTGGCCTGTCAATGCTGCTCGGTGAGCTCATCACCGTGAAGCAGGAGCAGCTGCCCATCAAGATGTTTGTGTTCAACAACTCCTCGCTCGGCATGGTCAAGCTGGAAATGCTGGTTCAGGGGCTGCCGGAGCACGAGACCGACCACGACGCAGTGGACTACGCCGGAGTCGCAGAGTCGTTGGGTATCAAGGCCATCCGAATTGAAGATCCGGCCGATGCGCCTCGCCTGATTCAAGAGGCGCTGGCATACGACGGTCCGGTGCTGGTGGATATGATCACCGACCCGAATGCCCTGTCCATCCCGGCAAACATCACCTGGGACATGCTGATGGGATTCTCCAAGGCCGCTACTCGCACCGTCTTCGGCGGCGGCGTTGGTCAGATGATCAACATGGCACGGTCGAACCTCCGCAACATCCCGCGGCCATAGTGGGGGTAGCGCTCTCGAGATGCGGGAGCGGGTGCGGTGCGGTACCTCTGTTTCCATGATTAAAGGTTTTCTGGTGAACCCTGACCTGACGCATCGCATCGTCGAATTTGAGTTGGAGGCCGCTGCTACATTCCTCGGCGGAGTTTCCTCCGACCGTGTTTCGGTGGCGTTTCAGGAAGACGGCGCCGATTACGCCGCTCTCTACAACCCGACGGCCAAGGCTGAGGGCGCTGAACCGAATCCGGTCGCGTCCCTCGGCCGCAATGAGGCTGCTACGGGCAACTCGGCTTTCTTTACCGACCCCACCACCGCAATTTGCGGAACGGTCGTATTTGTCGACGCCGAGGGCAAGGATATCGGCGACGAGGAAATCGAGCGTATTAAGCACGGTATGCGCGCCGTGCGCCACTACCGCGATGACTACCCAGAGGAATACGCTCTCTGGCGTGCCGCTGTGCGGAACCTCGGTCGCCTCGAAATTTAAACTCGGTCGCTGGTAAGCGACCCGGTGGTGCGCTAGTACCATGACTGCTATGACCGAGTTGACCCTGCTGGCAATCGAGAGTTCCTGCGATGAGACTGGCGCTGCAGTGATGCGTGTGCGCTACGACGACACCGACACCAGCACCCCCGCCATTCCCGAGGTGGAAGTGCTTGCCGACGTCGTCGCATCCTCCATGGAGCAGCACGCCCGCTTCGGTGGTGTGGTCCCGGAGATTGCTTCCCGCGCTCATTTGGAAGCCTTGCAGCCAGTAGTCTCCGAGGCGCGCGCGCAAGCAGCTGCCAAGCTCGGTATCGATACTTTTATCCCAGATGCCGTCGCCGCTACCGTGGGGCCCGGTCTCGCCGGTGCGCTGCTGGTCGGTTCGGCAGGCGCGAAGGCTTATGCCGCCGCCTGGGGTGTGCCTTTCTACGGCATTAATCACCTTGGTGGCCACGTTGCTGTCGGAGCTCTCGATGGCGCAGATCTATCCAACGCAGTGGCGCTGCTAGTTTCCGGCGGGCACACGCAGCTGCTGCGCGTACAGGGGGTTGGTCGTCCGATGGGGGAGCTCGGATCGACGCTTGACGACGCGGCCGGAGAGGCATACGACAAGGTTTCGAGGTTGCTCGGATTGGGTTACCCGGGCGGCCCGATTATCGATAAGTTGGCTAAGCAGGGTAACCGCAAGGCCATCGCGTTTCCTCGCGCCATGATGCGCCAGCAGGATGCGCGCCATGACTTCTCCTTCTCCGGCTTGAAAACCGCCGTGGCCCGCTATGTCGAGGCGGCGGAGAAGGAAGGTCGTGAATACTCCGTAGAGGACGTCTGTGCTTCCTTCCAGGAGGCGGTCTGCGATGTATTGACCAAGAAGGCCGTTCGCGCAGCTCAGGATGTGGGGGCCACTACGCTGCTGCTCGGTGGTGGTGTGGCTGCGAACTCGAGGTTGCGTGAACTCGCAGCGGCGCGAGCTACCTCGGCGGGAATTACGCTGCACGTGCCACCGATTAAGTTGTGCACCGACAACGGTGTCATGATTGGCGCAGCTGCCGCCTACCTCATTGCCGCGGGGGTCAAGCCCTCTGGCTACGCCTGCCCGACCGACCCATCGATGCCAGTGGAAGATCCTGTAATGCAATAAGCAGTGATTGCCCCTCGGATCCATGTTCAGTTTCGTTAACTGACTTTGACTTGTTTCTCTGCCATGGATCGCAGGACAATTACAGGAAAGCGCTTGCCCAAAAATGAGTAAAGACTACAGCGAGTGGGAACTTCAGCCATCCGATAATTCGCAAAATCAGACTGAGCTGTTTGCACCGCAGGGCGAACCGCAAACAACGCAAGCACCGCAAGTTGAACATCAGCGCGGTCGTGCTCGGGGCGTGTTATGGGCAGTCATCGCGTTGCTGCTTGTGGTGATTGTCGCTGTAGCGGCGGTGCTTTACCTAGTTGTGAGTGGTCGAGGTGAGCAATGGTTTGGTGCAGGTGCCAAGGATGAAGTAGCGCCGAAGCTCACTGTTACTGCGACTGCGACGGAGACCGTGAAGGTGAAGTCGCCGGAGAAAGTGGAGAAGGAAACTACGAGTAAGGCTACGCCCGATTATCCGATTAGTGGGGATTGCGAGGCGTCGGCGTTCCCGACTACGGAAGAAAACTTTACGATCGTCGCCTGTGACGGATGGTGGGCGCTGGGTGGGCGCGCAAACAGTGGTGGACTTGCGGTTTACCAATGGGACGAAGGTGCCTGGCAAAGGAGGGAGCCAGACAGTCGTTACACAACCGGTTCTGGTGGTCCCTGCTTTAGCGATGAGTACATCAAGGAACACGGAATGACGGTTACTGCGTTCGGTCGTATGGCGTGTAACCCCGACAAGCTGACCAATTAGCATTAGCGCTCACTATTGTTGAGTGTTAGCACTTGCAGGGGTAGAGTGCTAACGAAGGTTGTTTGACACACAGTTGTTCACCCGCGACGACGGCTGTGCACGGCAGACCAACCGGCACAAGAACATCACATCACCGCATGTATGGAGGAATTCATCGTGGCGAACGTCAACATCAAGCCGCTGGAGGACCGCGTCCTCGTCCAGATCAACGAAGCAGAGACCACCACGGCTTCTGGCCTGGTTATCCCGGACTCCGCTAAGGAGAAGCCGCAGGAGGCTACCGTTATCGCAGTTGGTCCGGGTCGTTGGGCCGATGACGATGACCGCATTCCTATGGACGTCAAGGAGGGTGACATCGTCATCTTCTCCAAGTACGGCGGCACTGAGCTGAAGTACCAGGGCGAAGAGTACCTGCTGCTGTCGCAGCGTGACATCCTGGCTGTTATCGAGAACTAAAGGGAGGACGTACCCACACATGGCGAAGCTTATTGCTTTTAACGAAGAGGCTCGCGAAGGCCTCAAGCGCGGTGTGGACACGCTTGCCGACGCAGTCAAGGTCACGCTTGGCCCGAAGGGTCGCAACGTTGTCCTGGACAAGGCCTTCGGCGGTCCGCTGGTCACCAATGATGGTGTGACCATCGCCCGCGACATCGACGTTGAGGATCCGTTTGAGAACCTCGGCGCGCAGTTGGTTAAGTCCGTTGCGGTCAAGACCAATGACGTTGCCGGTGACGGTACTACTACCGCAACGCTGCTGGCACAGGCGCTGGTCCGCGAGGGTCTGCGCAACGTTGCAGCCGGCGCAAACCCGATTTCGCTGAACCGCGGTATTCACGCTGCATCCGACAAGGCGGTTGAGCTGCTGAAGCAGCGCGCCACCCCGGTCAGCAGCTCTGCTGCCATCGCACAGGTGGCAACCGTTTCCTCGCGCGACACTGAAATTGGTGACCTGGTTGCAGGTGCCATGGACAAGGTTGGCAAGGACGGCGTCGTCTCTGTGGAGGAGTCGCAGTCGATTGCCACCGAGCTGTCCGTGACCGAGGGCGTGTCTTTCAACAAGGGCTTCCTCTCGCCGTACTTCATTACCGACGTTGAGGCTCAGCAGGCAATTCTCGACGGTGCACAGGTGCTGCTGGTCCGCGAGAAGATTTCCTCCCTGCCAGAGTTCCTGCCGATTCTGGAGAAGATTGCCGAGTCCGGCAAGCCGACTCTGATCATGGCTGAGGATATCGAGGGCGAGGCTCTGTCCGCGCTGGTCATCAACGCTATGCGCAAGACCTTGAAGGTTGCCGCAGTGAAGGCACCGTACTTCGGTGACCGTCGTAAGGCGTTCATGGATGACCTGGCAGTTGTCACCGGTGCAACCGTCGTTACGGCTGACACTGGCATGCAGCTGAAGGACGTTGGACTTGAGGTGCTGGGTAACGCACGCCGCATCACCATTACCAAGGACGAGACCGTCCTAGTTGACGGTGCTGGCACCGCTGAGGCTGTGGAAGAGCGTCGTAACCAGATCCGTGCCGAGATTGAGCGCACTGACTCTGACTGGGATCGCGAGAAGCTGGAAGAGCGTCTGGCGAAGCTCTCTGGCGGTGTGGCTGTCATTAAGGTCGGCGCTGCTACCGAGACCGAGGTCAACGAGCGCAAGCTGCGTGTCGAGGATGCCATTAACGCTGCTCGTGCGGCAGCTCAGGAAGGCGTCATCGCCGGTGGCGGTTCCGTACTGGTGCAGATCTCCCGTGAACTCGAGGCATTCGCTGACGAGTTCGAGGGCGACGAGGCAGTCGGTGTCCGTGCAGTTGCCAAGGCTCTGACCCGTCCGGCTTTCTGGATTGCTGAGAATGCTGGTAAGGACGGTGCTGTCGTTGTCTACCACATTGGTGAGCTGGAGAACGGCAACGGCTACAACGCTGCTACTGACACTTACGAGAACCTGATTGAGTCCGGCGTCATCGACCCGGTCAAGGTCACTCACTCCGCAGTCGTCAACGCAACCTCCGTGGCGCGTATGCTGCTGACCACCGAGGCTTCCGTTGTGGATAAGCCGGAAGAAGAACCACAGCACGATCACGCTCACTAATCGCAAGTGTGCTAGTGCCCTGGCCTTTGGCACGTAAAATGCTCCCCACCTTTCAATCTGAGGGTGGGGAGCATTTTGGGTTTTATGTGAACTGGCTGGAGTCCGAGAGAGGAGAGGGACTACATGGCAGTAACTAGAACGCGTTCAAGTTCGCGTTCACGTGCGGCCGGCTTAGCTCGAAGGATTTCATTTCGTTCAGATTCGCTGAGACCGCCCCAGACACCGTATGGCTCACCAACCTTGAGTGCGTGACTACGGCACTGCATAAGAACAGGGCAAGAACGGCAGATAGCCTTCGCACGGGCTTCACGCAGGCTGCGTGCGCGTCCGCGCTCGCCTTCCGGGTGGAAGAAGGTCGCGGAGTCCTGCCCGCGGCAAGAGCCGTGCAGCTGCCAATCCCACAAATCCGCATTGGGCCCGGGCAAGTGGTCGATGTACGTCATCGGAATTGATGTCTCCTTCATTGAGCTTTCTTGAAGCAGTGAGCTCAAGTGTGGAGGCCAACAATGAACGGTTGGTAAACCTAAGGAGGCCAGCCGGGATACTACGCAAACAATTCCGTCAAACTCTTACCAAATTTTTAGAAACGGCCAGGTCGTCGAGAACGCAGACCGTCGACAAAGCCTGCGCAGTAGTCCCATGGGGCGTAACGGGAGGGGTCTGGATCGAATTGTGGCTCGTGAACCGGAGATGCCTGTCCAGACAGGAGCATCAGGTAGTGGTTTTCCAAAACCTCCCAGTTATAAAAGTGCTCGTCACCGCAGTCCTCACACAACATGCAGACGCCCAGTAATCCCTCTGGGCTCAAAGCGGTGCGGAATAGGCGAACTGCGGCCAGATCTTCAAGAACCTCTCGACGTTCCTGGTCTGTCAGTGGAGCAAACGGCTCATCCGGCTCGAGAAAGCTTGCCGGGTCATTGGGATCTCCTTCGAACGGATCCCGCGGCATGGATGAGAAAAAGTTGTGGTTCACAACCACTACCGTAACAGCTCTGTACGGCAATCCTGTCGATTGGCGATGCACTTAGTTGGGGTTTAGTTCACCTTGGAATAACCCTCAGCTAGCTTTCGGCTAACCCTTGTCGGGCACCTGTCGCTCCGCCTAATTGTCGCGTTTCATCACTGAAGGACTACCCTGTATATAACGTTTGGCAACCACGAAGCGATAGCGCCCCTGGCCGGATGTCGGCAAGGGTGGAGCAGGAGGAGTCCATGACCAACCCCACGGGAATTAGCCTCGGCGGAGACAATCCCAACAAGATTCCACTAGTCGGCCTTACATTCGATGACGTCCTGCTGCTGCCGGATGCTTCGGACGTTATCCCCTCCGGCGTTGATACTTCGACGCAGCTCACTCGTGAGCTGCGTCTGAACATTCCGGTTGTGTCCGCTGCTATGGACACCGTCACCGAGGCCCGCATGGCTGTTGCTATGGCCCGCCAGGGCGGTATGGGTATCCTGCACCGCAACCTGTCCATTGAGGAGCAGGCGCAGCAGGTCGAGATTGTGAAGCGCTCTGAGGCTGGCATGGTGTCCGACCCGGTGACCTGTTCCCCGGATGACACCATCGCCGAAGTAGATGCCAAGTGCGCTCGTTACCGCATCTCGGGCCTGCCGGTCGTCGACAAGGACGGCAAGCTGGTCGGTATCTGCACCAACCGCGACATGCGTTTTGAGGCAGACCTGAACCGCAAGGTTTCCGAAATCATGACCCCGATGCCGCTGGTCGTGGCTGAGCAGGGTGTGTCTGGCGATGCGGCGCTGAACCTGCTGCGCGCTCACAAGGTGGAGAAGCTGCCGATCGTCGATGGCGAAGGCCGCCTGACTGGTCTGATTACCGTCAAGGACTTCGTCAAGAAGGATCAGTACCCGAATGCTTCCAAGGATGGTTCCGGCCGTCTGCTGGTCGGTGCTGGCATCGGTACCGGCGAGGACTCCTGGAAGCGCGCGCACGCATTGGCTGACGCAGGCGTAGACGTGCTCGTTGTTGATACCGCTCACGCCCACAACTCAGGTGTACTTGAGATGGTCTCCCGCGTTAAGAAGGAATTCGGCGAGAACATCCAGATTATCGGCGGCAACCTGGCTACCCGTGGCGCTGCACAGGCCATGATTGACGCGGGTGCAGATGCCATCAAAGTCGGTATCGGCCCAGGCTCGATTTGCACCACTCGCGTTGTCGCAGGTGTGGGCGCCCCGCAGATCACCGCCATCATGGAAGCCTCTGTCGCAGCTAAGAAGGCTGGCGTTCCGATTATCGCCGATGGCGGTATGCAGTTCTCCGGCGACATCGCCAAGGCTCTGGCAGCCGGGGCATCCTCCGTCATGCTCGGTTCGATGCTGGCCGGTACCGCTGAGGCTCCGGGTGAGGTCACCTTCGTCAACGGCAAGCAGTACAAGATGTACCGTGGCATGGGCTCGCTGGGTGCCATGCAGGGCCGCGGCCTGACCGGTGAGAAGCGCTCCTACTCCAAGGACCGCTACTTCCAGGCTGATGTCAAGAGCGAAGAGAAGCTGGTTCCGGAAGGCATTGAGGGTCGTGTTCCGTTCCGCGGCAGTATCGACTCCATCGTTCACCAGCTGGTCGGTGGTCTGCGTGCAGCTATGGGCTACACCGGTTCCGCTACCGTCGAGCAGCTGCACGACGCACAGTTCGTCCAGATCACCGCTGCAGGCCTGCGCGAGTCGCACCCGCACGATATCCAGATGACTGTCGAAGCGCCGAACTACTACCAGCGCTAAACTGGCTTAGTCGAGTTAAATTCCACGGAAAGGGCATGTGAGGAAAGCTCATGCGCGACATCGTTGAAATCGGTATTGGCCGCGAGGCACGCCGGACCTACGAGTTGGACGATATTGCACTCGTTCCCACTCGGCGTACCCGGTCGTCCAAGGACGTCGATACCTCCTGGCGAATTGACGCCTACGATTTCGAACTCCCGATGATGATGCATCCGACAGATGCCATCGCCAGCCCGGAATCCGTCGCTGAGTTTGCTCGCCTGGGCGGTTTGGCGGTTCTCAACGCCGAGGGTATCTGGGCCCGTCACGCCGATGCGCAGGACAAGATCGCCGAGCTGGTGGAGTTGGCAAAGAATGCCGCCACCAAGCGTGAATCCGAGGCAGCGAACCGCAAGCTGCAGGAACTGCACTCTGCTCCAATTGATACTGACCTGTTGGTTGAGCGCATCAAGGAGATTCGCGCAACCGGCGCGATTACTGCAGTTCGTGTCTCCCCGCAGCATGCCCGTGAGCTGGCTCCGCTGGCTATCAAGGCCGGCATCGACTTGTTGGTTATCCAGGGCACGCTGATTTCCGCAGAGCATGTCACGGCTCAGGGTGAACCGCTAAACCTCAAGGACTTCATCGGCAGCCTGGACGTTCCAGTTATCGCCGGTGGCGTTGTCGACTACCAGACTGCGCTGCATCTGATGCGTTCAGGCGCAGCTGGTGTGATTGTCGGTACGGGCTTTACGACGTCCCCGGATGCGCTCGGTATCGATGTGCCAATGGCTACCGCTATTGCGGATGCTGCAGCTGCTCGTAAGGACTACCTCGATGAGACCGAGGGGCGTTACGTCCACATCATTGCCGATGGCGGCATTGATACCGTCGGTGACATCGCCAAGGCAATCGCCTGCGGTGCGGATGCTGTGGCACTGTCCAGTGTGCTGGCAACCGTCCACGAAGCTCCGGGGCAGGGCTACGCCTGGCCGTCTGTTGCGGCACATCCGAAGTACCCGCGCGGTGCGGTGTGGCCGGTCGTCGACGATGAGAAGGAATTGGTCAGCCTGGAAGAGGCTCTGTTTGGCCCTTCCGCTTCGCCGTTCGGTGACCGCAATCTCGCCGGTGGCCTGCGTCGCGCAATGGCCAAGTGCGGCTTTACCAACCTGAAGTCCTTCCACCGCGTTGAGCTGTCGGTACGTCCAAAGGGTTTTTAATTAAAGTAATCGGATAGTTTTTTCGCAAAACTACCTTACTGAAAAGCCACCTCCGCTTAGGGTTAGGAACATGAGTTCCGCGCATTAGCGTTACGCCCTTAGAGAAGGTGGCTTTTCCCATGAGTAAACAACGTGATTTCGATGTTGTAATCGTCGGTTCCGGTTTCGGTGGTTCTGTTTCTGCTTTGCGGTTGACTGAAAAGGGCTACCGAGTGGCAGTTCTCGAAGCTGGTCGACGGTTCGAAGATAAAGACTTTGCCAAGACCAGCTGGCGGCTTCACAAGTACCTGTGGGCTCCTAAGCTGGGACTCTTTGGTGTCCAGCGTGTGCACATGTTGAAAGATGTCATGATTCTCGCTGGTGCCGGCGTCGGCGGTGGTTCTCTTAACTACGCAAACACTCTGTATAAGCCGGGCACCGAGTACTTCCAGCACCGTCAGTGGGGGCACATTACCGACTGGGAGTCAGAACTCACTCCGCACTATGACAATGCATCTCGCATGCTCGGGGTGGTCACCAACCCATCCGACACGCCTGCCGACGTCGTCATGCGTGAGGTAGCCGAAGATATGGGTGTGGGCCATACTTTCCGCTCGACTCCGGTGGGTGTGTTCTTTGGCGCCAAGACCGGTGGTCAGGGTGCGCCGGGGCAAACAGTTTCCGATCCTTACTTCGGGGGGATTGGCCCGGACCGTACTGCTTGTACGGAATGTGGTGAGTGCATGACTGGTTGCCGTCACAATGCTAAGAACACCCTGGTTAAGAACTACCTCTACTTGGCGGAGAAGTTTGGTGCGCAGGTCTTTGACCGCACTACCGTTACCGGTCTGCATCCTCAGGCTGATGGCTCCTGGGTTATTGACACTGAGCGCACTGGTCGTTGGGTAGCTAAGGGCAAGCAGCAGTTTAGCGCTAAGCGCGTCATTCTCGCCGCCGGTGCATGGGGCACCCAGAATTTGCTGCATCGCCAGCAGGCCGATGGGCACTTGCCGCTGCTGCCGAAGTCTTTGGGCAAGCTGACCCGCACTAACTCCGAGGCTATTTTGGGCGCGATGGGTACGAAGGTGGACCCGGAAAATGACTTCTCTAACGGTGTAGCCATCACTTCGTCATTCTTCCCAGATGAGGACACCCATATCGAGCCAGTGCGCTATGGCAAGGGTTCTAATGCCATCGCAATGCTGCAGATGATTATGACCGAAGGAGGTCGTGCAACTCCGCGTTGGCTGCAGGCTGTGGGAACCGTCGTAAAGCATCCTAACTACCTGACGCAGCTCGTGAATCTGCGTAAGTGGTCGCAGCGCACCGTGATTTCTCTGGTGATGCAGAATCGCGACAACTCGATTACGACGTACCTGCAAAAGATCGGGCCGGTGCGTTTCCTGATGAGTAAGCAGGGCGAGGGGGAGCCGAATCCGACGTGGATTCCGTCGGGTAACGAAGCTACGCAACGTGCGGCGGACAAGCTCAGTGCACGTGGTCGGAATGGTCGTGTGCTGGCTGGGGGCACTATCGGTGAGTTGGCAAACATTCCTTTGACAGCTCACTTCATTGGCGGCGCAACGATTTCGGATTCACCCGAAAACGGCGTTGTTGATCCGTACTTGCGTGTGTGGGGTTACCCGACGCTCTCGATTCACGACGGTTCGGCGATGGCAGCCAACCCGGGAGTGAACCCGTCACTGTCGATTTCCGCGAATGCGGAGCGTGCAACGTCGCTGTGGCCGAATAAGGGTGAGGAAGATCTGCGTCCGGCGCAGGGTGACTCCTACGTGCGCCTGGATCCGATTGCTCCGGTGAACCCGGCTGTGCCGGAAGATGCTCCGGCTGCACTGAACCTGGGTATGCCTGCAGTCCGTAAGTCTTGATAAGCTTTAGGGCGTGTCTGAACAGGTGACTAAGCCCGTCCTCGTCGTGGACTTCGGTGCGCAGTATGCGCAGCTCATCGCGCGACGTGTGCGCGAGGCAAAAATTTATTCCGAAGTGGTCTCGCATGATGCGACGACCGAAGAAATTAAGGCCAAGAACCCGGCTGCGCTGGTGCTGTCCGGAGGCCCGTCCAGTGCCTACGCCGAAGGTGCCCCGAAGCTCAACCCAGAGTGGCTTGAGCTGGGCATTCCGGTGTTTGGTATTTGCTACGGCTTCCAGGCGATGACTGAGGTGCTCGGCGGCACGATTGCTGCTACCGGTGACCGTGAGTACGGCCGCACGCAGCTGAACGTCGTCGACGGTGGCGGTGTCGCTCACACTGGTGTGCCGGAGACACACGAGGTGTGGATGAGCCACGGTGACGCGGTGTCTAAGGCACCGGAGGGCTTCACCGTTACGGCGTCCACCAAGGGTGCTCCGGTAGCGGCTTTCGAGTGCTTGGAAAAGCGCATGGCCGGTGTGCAGTACCACCCGGAGGTCAACCACTCGCCGTATGGTCAGCAGGTTCTGGAGGAGTTCCTGTATGAGATTGCTGGCCTGGAGCCGGACTGGACTGCCGCTAACATCGCGGAAGAGCTGATTGAGCAGGTCCGTAATCAGGTCGGTGAGACCGGTCGCGCAATTTGCGGTCTGTCTGGCGGCGTTGACTCCGCAGTTGCCGCCGCACTTGTGCAACGCGCTATTGGTGACCGTCTGACCTGTGTCTTCGTCGACCATGGGCTGCTGCGCCAGGGCGAGCGCGAGCAGGTTGAGAAGGATTTCGTTGCCGCAACTGGTGCGAAGCTGATTACCGTCGACGATTCCAAGGTCTTCCTGGATGCTCTGGCTGGTATCACCGATCCGGAGACCAAACGTAAGACCATCGGCCGTGAGTTCATCCGCTCCTTCGAGCGCGCTGTCGCACAGGCGCTGGAGGGCGCTCCGGAGGGCGAGACCGTGGACTTCCTGGTCCAGGGCACCCTGTACCCGGATGTGGTTGAGTCCGGTGGCGGTTCTGGTACCGCCAACATTAAGAGCCACCACAACGTCGGCGGTCTGCCGGATGACGTTGAGTTCACCCTCGTTGAGCCGCTGCGCCTGCTGTTTAAGGACGAGGTCCGTGCGGTCGGTCGCGAACTGGGGCTGCCGGAAGAAATCGTCGCTCGCCAGCCGTTCCCGGGTCCGGGTCTTGGTATCCGCATCATCGGCGCTGTCGATGAGGGGCGTCTGGATACCCTCCGCCGCGCCGACGCCATTGCACGCGAGGAAATGACGGCCGCAGGTATGGACGAGGTTGTCTGGCAGTGCCCGGTCGTCCTGCTTGCCGACGTCCGCTCGGTTGGTGTCCAGGGTGATGGTCGTACTTATGGCCACCCAATCGTGCTGCGCCCGGTTTCCTCTGAGGATGCGATGACCGCTGACTGGACTCGTGTTCCCTACGATACGCTGGAGAAAATCTCCACTCGTATCACCAACGAGGTGCCTGAGGTCAACCGCGTGGTCCTGGATGTGACTTCCAAGCCACCGGGAACCATTGAGTGGGAGTAAGCCACTAGTTGGCAAGGGCCGTGTCTGTGAGTTGTGCAAACTCGCGGGCACGGCCCTTTTCCGTCAGGGCCGAATTGTTCTTGGCGATGGTGATGCGCTTATCGGCGGCTAGGGTGTGGAGAGCTGCGCTCACGGTATCGTCGTCAAGCATGGCGAAATAGGGGAGCTGGTCGGTGAAGAAGACGTAGCCGTCGCGTAGACGTGCGATGAAGAGGACTGTGAGGATGCGGGCCTCTGGTGAGTCGGCGGGGTAGGGGCAGCGCTGGGCGAAATTGTCAGGAAGATGCGCGGCGAGAGGGAGGAATCCGAATTGCCGCGGCAGGATTGCGCAGGTAGCGGTGATGGCGGACAGAACTAGGGTCATTATGCAGGCGACCGGTGTAGAGGAAATTCGTTCGGCGACGGCGGCAATGATCCATGCTCCGGGGAAGATGAGCAGCACGCTTATACTGCTATTCCACGAGATGTCGTTTGGTGACTCACGCATCGGCTCTGCGAAGTAGGAGGGCCGAGTTTCTTTGGTGGGTGTTTTTGCCTGGCGCACGAAAAGTGTGGTGCCGATGAGTACCAGTAAAAGCGCTATCATGATCCACCAGCCAATGGAGCCGATGATGTGGGCTTTAAGCAATGCGAGCAGTGCGATCACTGCGGTGGTGACGCCAATTGCCGTCCCCAGGCGCACGGGACTATTGATAAATTTTGTCGTGCGTTCGGCCCCGTCTTGGTAAGAGCCTGAAGAGTGTTGGTGCCGGCTGGAATCTGTCATACTTCTTAATTTTAGTAGCGATGGAACTATAGATTGTTGAGAGTTGTGTGGCTAGTGTTATGACCATGAGCATTGTAAAAATTAACGCTATTACCGTTCCTGAGGGTTCGGGAGAAGAGCTCGAACGTCGCTTTTCCGCAAACTCTTCAAAGATGAGCGATGTGCCGGGCTTCATTGGTTTCCAGCTGCTGCGTCCAACTGCAGGAGAGAGCCGCTACTTTGTCTTTACCGAGTGGGAGAGCGAGGAGGCCTACCAGGGGTGGCGTGAGGGCCGTGCCTTCAAGGCTTCGCATGAGGGCGAAAAGCGCAAGCCGGTGTCGTCGTCGGCTGATTTGCTCGAATTCGATGTAGTTCTCGATGTGAAGGCCTAAGTAGTACGAAATGTAGTACTCGGCTGAGGTTAGAGCGTCGCGCGGTGGTGTGCGGCGCTTTTCTTCGCACATTAATATCGAACGTACATTCTATTTAGGGTAGTGTTTAATCCGCTTGTTGGGAAAGAATATTCGAGCAGTGTTCGTGGTGGGCAGGGCAGTGGGGATGGCAGTGAGATGGCAGTGGGATAGCAGCGGGATGAGGTGGAACAAGAAGTGACAACGGCGGTCAATATTGCTGCGGGGCAGTCTAAGGAACAGACTATTGCGGCATTGCGGCAGGCGATGGCAGCCCAGTCTGGTGGGACTGCAACTGGTGCAACCTTTGGGCTCGGTGAGGCTCTGCCGGTGCCGGAGGCGTTGGAAAATACGTTGGCGGGAGCAGTGCGAAAAGGGGCTGTCAGTGTCATTGAACAGCCCGGTGCGGTATTGGCAGGTCTAATCGCGGAAGTTACGAAGACAGGTCATGTTGCGCTAGTTGGACTCGCTGAACAGGGGTTGCTCTCCGTGGTGGAGTTGGGCGGGAAGCTATCGAACATTGTCTGTGTGCCAGATCCTGGAATGCAGCCGCTTGAAGTAATTGGGCTGTTGGCGGGCGGCGTTGACTTGGTGGTGGCTTCGTTGGCGCGCACTCCGCCGCCGTCGCAGGCACGTCCGCTGCAGGCACGACTGCGCACGAGTGGTTGTGCTCTGGTTTTTGTCGGGCAGCAGTGGCCGGGCGCTGCTGCGGAAATTTCCAGCTCTGTCGCTGGTGTTTCCGGGCTTGGCACTGGTTATGGCCGGATTCGAGCAGTGGATTACCAAGTCAGTGTGTCGGGGACGCGGTTTCCGCGGAGGCAGTGCCGTTGGCGGGTGGGGGAACAGGTGGAACAGAACAATGTGGTCGCGTTTCCCGCGCAGAGGAGGTCCTAGTGGTAGCGGCGGAATCGAGCCGTGTGGTGGCGCTATGGCTTCCTGATTGGCCAGTGCAGGCAGCACATCTAGCATCTGTGACGTCGCAGGCTAATCCGCTCAGTCCAGTTGCGATTGTGGGTGATAGCGGAGTAGCTGCTTGTTCTCCGAGTGCGCGCCGTGCAGGGGTACGGCGCGGGCAAAGCCGTCGCCATGCGGAAGCGTTGTGCCCGGAGCTGGAGGTTGTCGAGGAAAGTGCGGTGCGCGACGCTGCAGAATTCGAGTCCGTGCTGCAACGGTTGGAGGCGGTGGCAGCTGGGGTCGAAGCTCTACGGCCAGGCTTGGCGGTTGTGGCAGCGCGAGGGGTAATGCGTTATTACGGCGGACAGGATGTGGCCTTGGAAAAGCTGCTTGATGCCGCTGCGGTACCGGGCGTGGACTGCAGCTTGGGGCTCGCGGACGATATTGTGACAGCTATTTTGGCAGCGCGCAGGGGAGTGCTGGTAGCTCCCGGGGAAGATGAAGGCAAAAGATTTCGGCAGGGAATCTCTCTGGTGGAGCTGAGGGCGGAAAGTGCACTGGAGATGCCCGCAGAGCTTGCGAAGTCGTGGCAGGAACTCGGCCTGCGCACATTGGGGGATGTCGCTGCGTTACCGAAGCGGGATATAGCCAACAGGTTTGGGGCGCAGGGGGCTAGATGGCACGATTTGGCCTGCCGTGGGGAAGTGCGGTTGGTGGCGCCGCGATCTTTGCCGCCAGGACTGGCGGTGAGCTACCAGTCTTGGGAGAGTCCACTCCGAAGAGTGGATGAGGCCTCATTCGTCGCGCGCTTTCTAGCTGGGCAACTGCATGAAAAACTTTTTAACCATGGGTATTCGTGTTACCGCTTAGCGGTGGTGGCGCAATTTAGTGACGGCTCAGAGGTGCGCAGAGTATGGCGCTGCACTGAGCCACTGGCAGAACAGACTACGGCTGACAGGGTTCGGTGGCAGCTCGATGGCTGGCTGAATAACAGGAATCGGCAGCAGCCACGAGGAGGCAGCGGCACTGTTGCTGGAACTGTTGACGGCGCTGAGGAAAATGATGGAGATGACAGCCGCGGAATTGTAGAGCTGCAGTTAGAGCCACTGGATGTGGTCGCCGCCGGTACTGTAAAACAGGATCTGTGGCACGGCAGCGATGATGCGCGAGCCAAAGCGCGCCGGGCTGCCGAGCGTGTGCAGGGGTTACTGGGGTCAGAGGCAGTACAGCAACCAATCATGCAGGGCGGGCGTGGCCCAGGAGAAAGAGTGGGATTTGTCGCTTTCGGAGAAAAACCCAAAAGCACAAAAACCGCGGAAAATAATCAGCCGTGGCCGGGAGCCGTTCTTGCCCCCAATCCGGCAACTATTCCCGCGACTGCTAATGCTGAGGTGGAAGTGCTCGATGCCAATGGGCAGACCGTGGGCGTAACTGGGCGAGCGACCATGACGGCGGAACCATCTCTGGTGCGGCATGGAGTGACAACGTACCGCGTGTCATCGTGGGCTGGGCCCTGGCCGATTGATGAGCGCTGGTGGGTGCCCGATGAGGCTCGTCGAGCGGCAAGAATACAAATCCGTGCGATGGCGAATGACGGTACCATCGCCGCCTGGTTGCTCATAGGGCATGCCGGCGCATGGAGAATCGAGGGGGCTTACGCGTAGAGGCGTAGCGAGGGGCCGGCACCGGGGATGGGCAACCCGATTACTTCGATTGGAAGTCAATAACCAGGCGGTTCGGATTGCTCAACGAGAAAACCTTGAATGGGGTCTTATCTCCCTTGAGCCCGACGACATACTGAGTCTGTCCCTCGAAGGTGCCGGCGCCGACGACTTCCTTAATAACGGAAGTCGATGTCGGCTTGACCGGGTCAGAGGGGAAGTCCTCCATCTGGAAATCAAAGGGGTAACCCATGCCCCGCAAGTCGATTACCAGCTTGGCTGTGCCGTCGACCGAAATCGGTTTGCCGGAGCCCTGTTGGGTCGGCACATCCTCGTAACGGACGAAATATCCCGGAGTGCCCTCGCCCGTGAGTTCAAAGACAATGCGGTCGTAACCGTCGTGGGAACCGACACGAACATCTTCAATACCCAAGTAAGCGCCATCGGAAGGGGCAGCTTCTGAGGAGGAACTATTGAAATCGCCCTCCGGAGCAGCATCGTCATCCATGGTGGTTTGCGCTGCCGCAGACGAGCTAGTGGAGCTGCTAGAGCTGCTTGACAAATCGGAGGTGCCAGCGGTTGAGTCAGTCTTCATAGACACTGCAGCAGCCGAGTCTGGGGATGAGTCAGAGGAGCAAGCGCCGAGAGCCAGGCCCAATGCGAGGCACAGGGATGCCGCGATACGGGTACGGTTGCGCGAAGCATCCAGCGATTTCGTATTCATACGTCTGACGGTATGTGCGCAGTTGCGGAATTTCAACAAGCTGAACTACAAAAGTCGAGGTCAGAAGTATTTGTTGTCAAAGTGTTGCACAATAGTAATAAAACAGGGGTGAACGCTGCGACCTAAGCCCCAATCGCAGGGGGCACTCAATTACGCTTAGGCGTATGAGCCAGGCCAAATTTGATACTACCTGTTCCGCTCAGATGACTGAGCCGCTTCCCGGTACTGCGAAGACCGGAAAACTCTTTATTGCGTTGGAGCACCAACTCGGTTGGTCGCACGATATTTTTGACGGCGGGGTATGGGGAGCAGAGATCACCGGTCGATTAGAAGCCTGGTTGTCCGAACGCGGCGGCGCGTTGCAACTGATTCGAAAGCCAGGCCGAATCGGCCAGCAGCCGTGTGATGGCGTTAACGTCTATATAGCGCATTGTGAGTCAGTGGATGGCTCTGAGGTTTTTCTCGAACACCGCATGGTTGCCGATGTTGAAGACCTGATGACTCTGGATATTCGCCTTGGTCAGCCCACCGAGGGAGCCACTCGTCTGGACCATCCACTGTTTCTCATCTGTACGCACGGTAAGCGCGATCGTTGCTGTGCGATTAAAGGTCGCCCGCTCGCTGCTGCGATGCACAATCTCTACCCAGAGGTCGTGTGGGAAACCTCGCACTCTAAGGGGCACCGCTTTGCGCCGGCGAGTGTGCTGTTGCCATGGAATTACAGCTTTGGACGTCTGAGTGCGGTGGATGCCAAGGGGGTCATCGAAGACGCTCAGCAGGGCATCGTGCATGCAGAGGGCTGCCGCGGCCGTGGTATCTACACCCCGCAGGGGCAGGCGGCCGAGTTGGCTGTGCGTCGTCAAGCCGATACGTGGGGCGTAGACGATGTCGCACGCGTTGACGTCGACGGCACGACTGCAGTCGTCGCGCTTTACGACGGCCCCAGCGACCGCGACAAGGTCGTGGAATATGAAGTGGCCCTGGAGAAAATCACCACGGAAGGCGTTGTGTCTTCCTGCGGTGATGCTCCAGGGCCAAAGAAGGGCTGGGCTGCGGTCGAAGTGACCCGCTGCTAGCTAGTGGCTAGCTAATGTGTGCGGCTACCTGCGCATAATCTTCTTGGAGAGCCAGTTGCCGAAGATCTGCGCCAACTGGACGATGAAGATAATGACCAGGGTTGTCACCAGAGTGACGTTCCAGTCGAATGCCTGGTAGCCGTAGGTGATTGCGAAGTTGCCCAGTCCGCCACCGCCGATGTAGCCGGCCATAGCTGACATGTCGACCACGGCGATGAATGCGAAGGTGTAGCCCAGTACCAGCGGGCCCAGTGCCTCCGGCACGACGACCGTGCGGATGATGCGCCACGGACTTGCGCCCATCGCACGGGCGGCCTCAATCACGCCGGGGTCGATGGACATCAAGTTCTGCTCCACCAGGCGCGCGATGGCGAAGGTGGCGGCAATCGACATGACGAACACTGCGGCTTCGGTGCCGATCGTGGTGCCGACCACGTTCTTTGTCAGTGGGCCGATGGCTGTAACCAAGATGATGAACGGGATTGGTCGAACAAAGTTAATCAGGACATTGAGGACCTGGTAGACAAACCTGTTGCGCAGTACGCCACCATCGCGGGTGGTGTAGAGCAGCACGCCGATTGCCAGACCTGCGACACCACCAATCAGCATGGCGACACAGACCATGTAGAGCGTCTGGCCGAATGCCTCGCCCAGCATCGGGCCGAGGCTATCCCAGTTGGTGTCCTTGCCACTCACTGATGGCAGAGAGTTTAAGAGACCAATCATGATGCAAGCTCCTCTACCTGTGTCAGTTCGGAAATAGCAGCAATGGCGGCATCGAAATCAGAGGGATCCGAGGCGGAATTGCCTGTCAGCGGAGTCAATCGCAAAGTAAGGCGGCCGTAGGACTTCGCCTGCACATTGGCGACCGCGCCGTGTGCCACCGAGGCGGCGACACCGTGGGCACTAGTGGCCTGTGCCAGGGCGCCGAGGTCAACACCGTCATTGATAGTGATGGTGACCAGGCGAGCCGCTGCGCTCTCGGCAGACTGATTCACCGAATCGCGTTCACGGCCAATCGGAACATCGCGCAGTGCGGTGGTGGCGAAGCGGCGGCCAACCTCAGTCTTGGGATTGGCAAAGACCCCGTGAACCGTACCAGTTTCGACGATGTGCCCATTTTCCATGATGGCCATGCGGTCAGCGATACCGCGCACAACCGACATGTCATGGGTAATCAGCACGATAGTGACACCCATTTCGCGATTGATGCGACGCAGCAGATCCAGGACACCGGAAGTAGTTTCCGGGTCGAGTGCCGAGGTGGCTTCGTCGGCAAGCAGGAGCGTCGGTTCGGTGGCGAGCGCACGGGCGATGCCGACACGCTGCTTCTGTCCACCCGAGAGCTGCTCTGGGAAGGACTCCGCCTTGTCGCCGAGACCGACGAACTCCAACAGCTCCTGGGCGCGAGCGCGGCGCTTGGCCTTCGGCATACCGGCCAGTTCCAGCGGGTATTCAACGTTGCGAATCGCGTTGCGCGAATGGAAGAGGTTGAAGTGCTGGAAAATCATGCCGATATTGCGGCGCAGGCCCCGTAGCCGGCGCTCGGAGATGCCGACGATGTCGGTGTCATCCAGCAAAACCTGCCCTGATGTTGGCTTTTCCAGGCCGTTAATCATACGGATGAGCGTTGATTTACCGGCGCCGGAATAACCGATGACGCCGAGGATTTCGCCGGGTTCAACGGTCAGGTTGATGTCGGCGAGCGCGGTGACGTCGCCGAATTGCTTGTTCAGCTCGCGGAACTCGAGCTTCGTTCCCTTGTTGGTCACGAATGAATCAGTGCCCCTTGGTCTATGTTCCCTGGTGTTGGGCGGTACTTAAGTGGCAATGGCGTTAGTTCTGCTCGCGCTGCTGCTCTTCGACGCGATTCAGAATGTCCTGCAGCTCCTTAGCCGAACGGTCAATCGGAACCGAGGTGCCCTTGGAGTCCTCTGCGACTGCGTCCTGGACCTCCTTGGAGTGCCAGATCTTGGAGAGCTCCGCGTACTTCGGGTCGTCAGCATTTTCAGCCTTGGTGACAAAGACGTTGATGTACGGCTCTGCCTCCGTGGAGTTCGGGTCATCCTGGAAGATGGCGGTGTTCGGGTCGATACCGGCGCGGTCCAGGAAGGAGTTATTAATAATGGCAGGCTTACCCTCGCCGTAAGCGGCCGGGGTCTGAGCAGCGTCCACTGGCAGGACCGTGACTGTGGAAGCTTCCTTATCGATGTCAGCCGGGGACGGAGTCAGCAGGTCATCCTGCTTCAGCTTCAGCAGGCCAGCCTGAACCAGCACGTTAATAGCGCGGCCCTGGTTGGACGGGTCGTTCGGGATGACGACCTCGGTGCCCTTCTTCAGCTCATCAACCGACTTGTGGTCCTTCCAGAACAGAGCCAGCGGGACAATTTCGCTCGAGCCAATCGGAGTCAGGTCCGACTTAGCGCCGACGTTGTACTCAGCCAAGAACTTGATGTGCTGGAAGAGATTGACGTCGAGCTGGCCCTCATCGAGTGCGCGGTTCGGGGTCTGGTAGTCGGAGAAGGGCTGAACATCCAGATCGATGCCCTGTTCGGAAGCCTTCTGCTCGAAAACGGTCCAGGCCTTCTTGCCGGCATCCGTGGTGCCGATGCGAATGGCATCATCCGAGCTGCCACAGGCGGTAAGGCCGGTTGCGGCGAACGCGACAGTAAGTACACCGGCGGAAAAACGCTTGAGGTTCATCGAGGGGTCTCCTTATTTAATGGGATTTGTTAGCTGAAGTTTTAAGGCAGAACTAGACCAAGCTGTCTTTAATTCTGGGGTTAAGGCTAGCACTTGCCCAGGTAGTGCTGAAAATTCAACTTCAGCCTAAACAGTCGAGCGTGGCTGAGGTGTGACTTACGGATGCGTCCCGGGGGTGGCGCTTAATGCACATACTAATCGAAAATACGTTTGAATGCAGTCCGTAGGGTGGGTTAATGTTCATGGCATGGAAAACATCTCGGACGGACAGTCGGAGCAGTCCGGTCGGCCACTGAGCTGGTCGCGGATTGAGCGTATTCTATCGGGTAAATTTTCAGGAAAACTACAGCCTAATGGCAGCTTCAACGGCTGGAGGGGGCAGCTGTCAGATTCCATCGTTGGGGCTTTTGAAGCTCCGGAAAGCGGTGTTAGTGGCGGAGGTGGCGTGTCATTTTCGCCTGCGGATATTAAGGCGGAATTGCACTGTCGTTCGAGCTATTCATTCCTGCATGGCGCATCGGATCCGGAAGAATTGGTGTCCGAGGCTGCGCGTTTGGGGTTAAACGTGTTGGGGCTCGCAGATCGCGATGGTTTCTATGGAATCGCTCGTTTTGCCGAGGCTGCAGCGGAGGCTGGTATCGCCACAATCATCGGCGCGGAGCTGGGGCTTCCGCAGCGGCCCCTCACAGTGCTGGGGCGGGGGCCCGAGGGCTATCGGCGCCTGAGCCACACGCTGTGTGATGCGCATATGTCGGCAGGGGAGAAGTCCGTCGTCCGCTATCCCTCGCTGCCAGAGTTAGGGGAGGCCGCAGGTGGTTTCTGGCAGGTGCTTGCCGACGTCAGCTGGGTCGGCGACTTGGAAGAGCTCATTGCGGCCTTCGGTGCGGAGAACGTGGCGCTCGAGCACCGCCTGAGCTCCACAGCAGAGGCGGCCGATGATGAGGAGGCTATTTCGGCCGCAGCTGTGAAGTATGGCCTGCGGGAGGTGGTTTCCTCTGCTGCGACGGCGGCCTCGCCTGCGGCAAGCCGGTTGGCCGGGGCGAAGCAGGCCCTTGCTGTGCGGGAGGACTTAGACGGGTTCGAGTCACGGCTGGAGCCCGCAGGCGGAGCTTGGTTGCGTTCGTGGGAGGAGCTATCGGCGGCAACACGGTATCTGGGGGCGCAGGTGCTGCAGGCAACACAGGACATTGCAGGTGAGTGTGCTTTTACGCTTGATCTCATTGCGCCTGAGTTGCCTCGCTGGGAGGTTCCTGCTGGTCACGATGAGGATTCGTGGCTACGGGAAATTGCTCGTGCGGGGGCGCGGCGGCGGTATGGTCCGGCCGATGGAGCTGGGGATAGCTCCGTGCAAGCGCGGGCGTGGGCGCAGTTAGAGAATGAGCTGACTGTGATTCGAGAGCTGGGTTTTCCAGGCTACTTCCTCATCGTGCATGACCTCTGTGAGTTCTGTCGCCGGGCGGGAATTCTGGCGCAGGGGCGCGGTTCGGCCGCTAACTCGGTGGTGTGTTTTGCGCTGGGGATCACCAATGTTGACCCCATTAGTGCCGGGCTGTTGTTCGAGAGGTTTTTGTCGCCAGAACGGGATGGGCCACCGGATATCGATGTAGACATTGAGTCTGGTCGTAGGGAAGAGGTCATCCAATACGTCTATGAAAAGTATGGTCGTGACAATGCCGCGCAGGTGGCCAATGTCATTACCTACCGGCGGCGCGGTGCATTGCGCGATGCGGCGCGGGTGTTGGGGTACTCGCCGGGCGTTATCGATGCGTGGGTCAGAGACCGGGAGGCGTGCCCGCCGGAGCCGGTGCAGCAACTGGCGGAGCAGCTTCGTGGGCAGCCTCGGCATCTAGGTATTCACTCTGGCGGAATGGTGATTTGTGATCGGCCGATTGCGGATGTCGTGCCAGTGGAATGGGCACGCATGGAAGGTCGCTCGGTAGTGCAGTGGGATAAGGATGACTGTGCGGCAGCGGGACTGGTGAAGTTCGACCTGCTTGGCCTCGGAATGCTGGAGGCCATCCACCATTGCATTGACTTGGTCTATGAACAGCATGGGCGCCGAGTGAACCTGTGGGAAATAGATGTCGCCGAGCCGGGGGTCTATGAGATGTTGGCACGCGCGGACGCGGTGGGCGTGTTTCAGGTGGAATCGCGCGCGCAGCTGGCCACCTTGCCCCGACTGAAGCCGAGGGAGTTCTTTGATCTGGTGGTGGAGGTGGCACTCATTCGCCCAGGCCCCATTCAAGGCGGTAGCGTGCACCCCTACATTCGCCGCCGAAATGGACTCGAACCAGTGACCTATGAGCATCCAGTGCTGGAGAAGTCCCTCGGGAAGACACTGGGCATCCCGCTATTTCAAGAGCAGCTGATGCAAATGGCCGTCGATGCGGCGGGTTTCAGTGGGGCGGAAGCGGACTCGCTGCGTCGCGCTATGGGGTCGAAGCGCTCAGTGGCCAAAATGGAAGCGCTTCATGCCCGTTTTCTGGCTGGGCTGGAGCGCACCAGTGGCATTGATGCGGATATTGGGGAACAACTGTGGAACAAGATAGTGGCCTTTGCCGCCTACGGTTTCCCGGAATCACACGCGCAGTCGTTTGCCTCCTTGGTGTATTTCTCGGCTTGGTTTAAGTACCACTATCCGGCGGAGTTCTGTGTCGCATTGCTCCGTGCTCAGCCCATGGGGTTTTACTCTCCGCAGTCGTTGATTGCCGATGCCCGCCGGCACGGTATCGGCTGCGATGGTCCGGATATCGCGGTTTCAGGCGTGGAAGCCCGCGTCATCGATGGGCGTATTCGTTTGGGGCTCGGCGCCATTGCCAGTGTGGGCAATGACGTGGCGGAACGTATCGTTGCAGCGCGGCCATTTGTCAACGCAGCAGATGTCGCCCGCAGAGCTCGGCTGGGTGTTGGGCACATGGAAGCACTGGCGCGTGCAGGGGCACTTGGGTCGCTGGGGATTGACCGTCGTCAAGCACTGTGGGCGGCGGGCGTGGCGGCGACGGAAAGTGAGGGCATGCTGCCGGGGCTCACGCTTGCCGACGCACCTGCGTTGCCCGGCATGACGGAGTTTGAGCTGGCAGCTGCCGATTTGACTGCAACGGGAGTGACCCCGGGGCAGTACCCGGTGGCCGCGTTGCGGGCAGACCTGCAGGAACGTGGAGTGGTGCCTGCGGCGGAACTGAAAGCAGTGCCCGACGGAACACGAGTAGAAGTGGCGGGAGTCGTGACGCATAGGCAACGTCCGGGGACCGCTGGCGGAGTGACATTTTTGGGAATGGAGGACGAAACTGGGCTGGTGAATGTGCTATGTACGCCGGGGCTGTGGAATCGATTTCGGCCGGTAGCGGTGAATTCGCGGGCGATGGTGGTGCGCGGTATCGCGCAGACAGCCTCTGGTGCGGTGACAATCGTGGCCGATCGTCTGGTGGATATGTCCGAGGCTCTGGGTCAGCCAGTGGTGGCAGGTCGAAGTAGAGATTTTCGCTGACTACTAGAATGGATTGTCATGCGCCAGACCTATGAATCCTCGTTAGCACCGGATGGGAGTGCAATCGCCTTTATTGTCCGCGATAGCGGCTACCCGCGTGCGGTACAGCAGGAGATTACTCCGGAGGGGCTAGGTGTGGAGCGCCCCGTGAAACTGCCGGTGGAAGGCCCGGTTACCAGGGTGCTGCACTCCCCGGATGGAAAGTGGATCGCCTGCGAGGTCTCTCCGTACGGTACGGAGCGACTGCAGACCTGGCTGGTATCCACCAATCCGGAGGTCGACGGTGCCCGCCCCCTGCGTATGGATGCGGATATGCGCGCCACACTGGTGGAATGGGATAATGATCTCCTAGCGATGAACGCGGTCGATGCCCAGGGCATTAACTATGCGCGTTTGGTCAACCCGACGGACTCAAAGTATGAGGTCATTGATAAACGCACTGACAGCCAGCTGGTAGCGGCTGAAGGTGGGTTTGGCCTCGTGCGGGTGGGGCCACGAGGTCACCGTGAGCTACTGCTGGTCGGACCGGGGCAGCAGTGGCAGCCGCTGCTGCCGTCCGATCCCGGCTCCACCACAGATGCCGGTGTCTTATTGGCGCATCCGGGGCAGGAGAAGCTGACCGCGTTCGTGCTCTCAGATCATGGCGCGGAACAGCGTCGCATCCTGCGCCTGGGTATTACTCCCGATAGCGGTATCAGCACTACTGAGCCGCGCACAGCGGAATCGACCGCAGCGGAGATTTTGGATATGAAGATCGGCATCGAAGTTGATGTCGAGGAGTTCATTGGCAATCCGGATCAAGACGTCGAAGAATTTGTCATCAGTGAGGATTCCTCCACTGCGGCTGTGCTGTGGAACAGCGGTGGGGTCAGCACGCTTGAGGTGCTTACCCTTGGCCTTCACCCGCAGACTGACGACATGCGGGTGATGGTGCGCCGCAATGTGGAATTGCCGGGCATGGTTGCGCGCGAGCTGTCAATCTCCGGTGACGGTGAGCTGATCTCCCTGACAGTAGAAGGGCCAGGCCTTGCGCCAACGGTGGAGATTCTGCGCAATATCGGTGGTGTCATTGAGCCATTGGATATGGAACGCACCGAACGGATTTTGGCTCTGGAAGAGAAGAATCTGGAGACCATGCCGGCTCCAGAGCTGGTCTACTTTGTCTCCCGCGATGGGTTGGAACTGTCTGGCTGGCTCTACCTTCCGGAGTCGGTGCGCAATAGTTCTAATGACGTCTCCGGAAACGCGCTACCGCCGGCTTTCATCCACATCCACGGCGGACCAGAACTGCAGGCGAAACCCATCCACCACGATGTTCTAGCCAGCATTGTGGAGGCGGGCTTCGTGGTGTTCACTCCTAATGTGCGCGGTTCCTCGGGGTCCGGTAGGTCATTTGAGCACGCGGGCGACCGCTATGGGCGCTTTGCCGCTATTGCGGATATCGCAGCGGCGCGTTCCTTCCTCGTTGATGCCGGGTTGGCGGACCCAGAACGCATTGCTCTGGGCGGGCGATCCTACGGTGGCTTCATGTCGCTGTTGGCCTCGGCATGGTACCCGGATCAGTTTGCGGCCATCGTCGATGCCTGCGGAATGACAAGTTTTGAAACCTACTACCAATCCACCGAGCCTTGGTTGGCGCAGGCCGCGTTCCCTCGATACGGCTACCCGTACCAGGATGCTGAGCTTCTGCGCGATATCTCGCCGCTGCACCGTGCGGAGGAAATGAAGGTTCCAACGCTCTTTATCCACGGCGAGTGGGATACCAACGTGCCTCCGCGAGAGTCCGGTCAGATGCGCAACGCCATGGACGCATACGGCGTGGCCACCGATTTTCTAGTGGTCGAGGGAGAGGGCCATAAGTTCTCGAAGCCGAGGAGCCGAGCGCTAATCGGTGAGACCATCATCGCGTTTTTCACCGAGCACGGTGTGTGCGATGCGGCGCCTGCCACGACAGCGGCAGCAGAAACCAACAACGAGCAGTAAAAGAAACAGCGGAAAAGAACTGACGGAAGAAATGAATAGCGCCACGACCGAGCCAACGAACTCCGAGCCAACGAACTCCACAGACTGGATTACGAGCCACACCTGCCACGTGCTTTTTGACCGGCCTGTCATCCCGCCGAACACCGGAAACGCTATCCGCATGTGTGCGGGCTCTGGAGCTATGCTGCATCTGGCCAAGCCATTGGGGTTCAACTTCGATGACAAAAATCTGCGTCGCGCCGGGCTGGATTACCATGACCTGGCCGATGTGCGTATTCACGATTCCATCGATCAAGCGTTGGAGGCCTTTGCCAGCCAAGGGTGCCGCATCTTTGCCTTTACCGCACACGCTGACACGTGGCACACAGATATTGAGTACACGAACACCGATGTACTGCTCTTTGGTCCAGAGCCAACCGGGTTGGAACAGTCAGTGCTCGATGATCCGCGAATTACACAATTAATCCGAATTCCGATGCTGCCAGCTCGTCGCAGCATGAATCTTTCCAACGCCGCAGCAGTGGCTGCTTATGAAGTCTGGCGTCAGCAGGGCTTTATGGGCGGTAAATAGGGGCAAGGCGAGAGCGGCTACGAGGCGTTTCTGGGCATTATTCGCTCCTGTGCCTAAGATAAATGCCATGGCAGCGACAAAGCTTGATGGCAAACTCTACCGAGACGAAATCTTTGAAGACCTGGAAAAGCGCGTTGAGCGTTTAAAGGAAGCCGGCTACACCCCGGGGCTGGCCACCGTGTTGGTTGGTGATGATCCAGGCAGCCACTCTTACGTCAAGATGAAGCATCGTGACTGTGAGCAGATTGGTATCGCCTCTATCCGCCGTGACCTTCCTGCTGATACCACGCAGGAAGAACTCGAGGCAGTAATTAACGAGCTGAACGAAAGCCCGGAGTGCACAGGCTACATTGTTCAGTTGCCACTGCCGAAGCACTTGGATGAAAACCGTATTCTGGGGCTCATCGACCCGGAGAAGGACGCCGATGGCCTCCACCCGGTAAACCTGGGCAAGCTGGTCCTCAACGAGCCAGCACCACTGCCGTGTACCCCAAACGGCTGTATCCACCTGCTGCGACGCTTCGGCGTCGAGCTCAACGGTGCCAAGGTTGTTGTTATCGGCCGCGGTGTCACCGTTGGTCGTCCAATCGGCCTGATGCTCACTCGCCGCAGCGAGAACTCTACCGTGACACTATGTCACACCGGCACCAAGGACTTGGTCGCTGAAACCCGTCAGGCTGATGTCATCATCGCCGCTGCTGGTGTCGCTCATATGCTTACTGCAGACATGGTCAAGCCTGGCGCCGCTGTGCTCGACGTGGGAGTTTCGCGTGTCGACGGCAAGCTGGCCGGTGACGTTGCTGATGACGTCTGGGACATTGCCGGTTACGTATCCCCGAACCCAGGTGGTGTCGGCCCACTGACTCGCGCTTTCCTCGTACGCAATGTCGTCGAGCGCGCTGAAAAGCTCGCTGGCCTGGCCTAGTCAGCCAGGAGGAACAACTCGTGTCGAAAAGGGAAATTGCGCAGCGTGCCCGGCGGGAAGATCTGCCGGATCCAATGCTGAACCCGCACAGCCCAAAGACCCCGCCGCCGGGGGCATCGTGGCCAATGTGGGTGCAGTATACGATTTACGGCGCGCTCTTTTTCGGCATGTCCGCCTTCGTTGTGTTCCTGGGGCTGGAGCGGTGGCGACGCGCCACATTCATGCTGGGAAGCACAATGATGCTGCTCGGCGTGGCTAGGCAGTACCTGCCTGACAGCATTTTAGGTGTGTTCTCCGTACGATCCCGGGCCTTTGACCTATGGTTTTGCTCCATAATCGGGATGGGAATCGTATTCCTCGCAGTCAGCGTGGATGCGCTGGGAAGCTAGCTGACATTAACTGACATCGCGAGCGAGGAAACTACGCACAATCGAATCCACTCGCTCGAACTCCGTCAAGAATCCGTCGTGACCCACGGCGGATTCAATCTTTTCCAGCCCCAAGCAGTTGCCCAGATTGCGGGCGAGGTGCTCCTGCTGGTGGAAGGGGTAGAGAATGTCCGTGTCCACACCGGCAACCATGGTCGGCACGGTTGACGAGTGCAGCGCCTCGTTGAGGCCACCGCGATCACGGCCAATATTGTGCCGATTCAAGGTATCGGTGAGCACGACATACGAGCCGGCATCGAAACGCTGAGCCAGCTTCTTCGCCTGATGATCCAAGTAGCTTTCTACCTGGAATCGATCTTCCGTGCGCATCGCGCCCAACGGATCCTCACCGGGCTGCGCTGCCGCGCCAAAGCGGTCATCCATCTCCAGCTCGCCACGGTACGTCAAATGCGCGACCCTGCGTGCAAAACCCAGACCTCGGGCCGGAGTCACACCGCGGTCGTAGTAGTCGCCGCCATGCCAATCGGGATCGGACTCAATGAATTGAATCTGCGCAGACTGAATACCAATCTGCCAAGCAGACGCACGTGCGCCGACACACATCACCAATGCCTTGCCGACGAAATCCGGGTGCATCAGTGACCATTCAAGTGCGCGAGCCCCACCCAGGGAGCCACCAATGACAGCTTGGAGGCGGGAAATTCCCAGTTCTTGCAGCGCCAGGTGCTCCACCGTCACCGTGTCGCGCACGGAGATTGCGGGGAAGCGAGAGCCCCAGGGCTTGCCGTCGTCCGGATGTGGACTGGAAGGGCCGGTTGTACCGCGACAGCCACCGATGACGTTGGTGCAGATAATGCAGTACTCGTCGGTATCCAGTGCGCGGGCAGAGCCAATCATCCCGTTCCACCAACCCGCAGTCGGGTGGTACTCATCCGAGGGGCCGGAAGCGTGGGCGTCGCCGGTTAGAGCGTGCTCGAGGAGGATGACATTCGAGCAGTCGTCGTTAAGCCGACCCCAGCGTTCGAACTCGACAGTGACGTCGGGGATGACCGCGCCAGCCTCGGTTGTGACATCGCCGATAAAGACACGCCCCGGCTCGCCCTCGGGTGGGAGGGCGGCCGGGGTAGATGGGGAAAAGCTCATGCCTTATAGACTACTTAGTCCGTTCTGTGTCCGTGTACAAACGGTCTACGCGAGTGCTGCGAAGCCGCCCTCGAGATCGGCGATGATGTCATCGATGTTCTCGATACCGACAGAGAGGCGAACGGTGGCCTGGGAAATACCGGCGCGAGTCAGACCCTCCTCATCGGACTGGGAGTGAGTGGTGGTGGCCGGGTGGACAACCAGCGAGCGGACATCACCGATGTTGGCGACGTTGGAGTGCAGCTTCAGAGCGTCAATGAACTTCCAAGCCTTGGCGGTGTCGGCATCCTTCAGGTCGAAGGAGAGCACGCCGCTGGCGCCGGAAAGGCCCAGCTTGTTCAGGGTCTCGTACCACGGGGAGCTCGGCAGGCCAGCGTAGTTGACCTTGGCGACCAGCGGGTGGTTCTCGAGGAACTCAGCGACAGCCTTGGCGTTCTCATTGTGGCGCTCGATGCGCAGAGCCAGGGTGTCGAGGCCCTGAGCCAGAACCCAGGCGTTGAACGGAGCCGGGGCAGCGCCGGTGTCGCGGAGAATGCCAGCGCGAGCACGCAGTGCGAAGGCCGGGGCGCCCAGGTCGGCGAACTTCAGGCCGTGGTAAGCCTCGTCGGCCTCGGTGAAGTTCGGGAAGATGGAACGGCCGTTGCGGGTCTGAGTCCAGTCGAACTTGCCACCGTCGACGATGACACCGCCAAGGGAGGAGCCGTTACCAGTCAGGAACTTGGTGGTGGAGGAAACCACGACGTCAGCACCGTGCTCGAGCGGGCGCAGCAGGGCCGGGGTCGGAACCGTGTTGTCGACAATCAGCGGAACGTTGTTGCGGTGTGCAACCTCGGCGATGGCCGGGATATCGAGGACATCGATCTGCGGGTTGGCAATGGACTCACCGTAGAAACCGACGGTGTTGTCCTGAACTGCTGCCTGCCAGGACTCCGGGGCATCCGGGTTCTCGACGAAAGTGCAGTCGATGCCAAGGCGCGGCAGGGTGACCTTGAACAGGGTCTCAGTACCGCCGTAGAGGCGTGGCGAAACGACGAAGTGGTCGCCTGCACGAGCCAGGGTGAGGACAGCAGCGGTCTCAGCTGCCTGGCCGGAGGAGAACAGTACGGCAGCGACGCCGCCCTCGAGGCTGGCGATGCGCTGCTCGACGGCATCCACAGTCGGGTTGGTCAGGCGGGAGTAAATCGGGCCTGCATCCGAGAGGTTGAAGCGGTTGGCAGCGTGCTCAGCGGAATCGAAGACGTAGGAGGAGGTGTTGTAAATCGGCAGGTTGCGCGCGGAGGTCTGTGCGTCCGGAGCGAAGCCGGCGTGAATAGCGCGAGTGGACAGGCCCCAGTTGGCGGCGTTGCTGTTGTCGTACTTGGTGGTCATTTCAGATACTTCCTTGCGGTTTTTGAGATTGTTCAAAACGTTGCTTACAAACAATAGTGAACCAAGCTGTCTATTGCAAAGTTTTGGAAAAACCCAAGGTAAGAGGGTGTGTGTATCTGTGTCGAGAGTGCTATAGCCCGCTTAGTACGGATTGGTTTGATTGGCTCTGGGGCGTGGCCAGTTGTGGGGGGTGGGGTGTGTAGGGAGCTGTGGCTAGGTGTGTGTGGAGGCTGCTGTGTATGGGGGGCGTGGGTGGTGCGTGGCGAGTGGTGTTCGACGGGTGGCGGTTTGCCGAAGGAGTTAGTGACTACCTTTATGACAGTTTGAAGGC